>JADFAP010000029.1 GCA_015121965.1 Candidatus Acidifodinimicrobium mancum | reverse complement strand
GCGCGGAGAAAATAGTCTCTGAGCTTTCAGAAAGTGGTCTGTTCAAAAAGGTCCAGATAGCTGGATCCACCAGGAGGATGAGGGAAACCGTAGGCGACTTGGATATACTTGCTTCCTCAGACAAGCCAGAGGAGGGCATGAAATTCTTCTCAAGCATGGAGGAAGTTTCAAAGGTTCTAGTCAGCGGTCCGACGAAGACATCTGTAGAATTGAAGATGGGGCTTAATTGCGATTTTAGGGTCGTAGAGGACGAGTCATTCGGCTCAGCCTTGCAATACTTCACCGGCAATAAGGGGCATAACATAAAGCTTAGGAAGATCGCAATTTCGAAGGGATTGAAATTGAATGAATACGGGATATTTAAGGGAAAGAAGAAGGTCGCTGGAGAATCAGAAGAGGGAGTATACTCCTATCTGGGTTTGGACTACATGCCTCCGGAGATGAGGGAAGACACAGGTGAAATAGAGGCAGCGCAGACCCACAAGCTGCCGAAGATAGTTGAGTACAATGAAATTCTAGGGGATCTTCATGCCCATACAAATGACAGTGACGGTGCAGATTCTCTGGAGGAGATGGTGTCAGGGGCTAAGAGGCTTGGTTTCAAGTATATATCAATCACAAACCACAGCTACAACCTAAGAGTCTCAAGAGGCTTAGATGACAGGCGCTTTGAGGCCCTGAATAAAAAGATAGACTCGCTGAACGGGAAGAACAATGTAAACATATTGAAGGGCGTGGAGCTTGAGATATTGAAGGACGGGTCGCTTGATCTTAACAGTAAGACGCTTGCAGGTATGGACTTCATCATAGGCGCTATGCACCAGAACATCAGCAAGGATAGGAAGGAGAACACAGACAGGCTCATTAAGGCTATAGAAAGCGGCAAGCTGTCGACCATCGCCCATCCAACCGGCAGAATAATAGGTGAAAGACCGCCAATAGACTTAGATTTAGACAGGGTATTTGAAGCCTGTGAAAAGAACAGTGTCATGCTGGAAATAAACGGCTACCCAACTCGCTCTGACCTGCCTTTCGACCTCGTTAAAAGAGCTTCGAATTACGGTGTCAAATTCAGCCTAGGTAGCGACGCGCATAGGCTTGCCCACTTAAGGTTCATAAGACTAGCAACTGCAATAGCTAGGAGAGGGTGGCTGACAAGGAAGGACGTGATAAACACGTATACTTATGAACAGATTTTAAAACTTAAGCGTTAAATATTAACAATATTTTATATAAAGAGTATGGTAGACACTGGATTTTTCAGAGTTAGCAGCGGAATAACTGGTTTCGACCAACTTGTAAATGGCGGGCTGGTGTCTAATACTGTTTCAGCTCTCTATGGTTCTCCCGGTGCAGGCAAAAGCATATTCGCACTCAGTTTCCTAAGGGCAGGGCTGCAAGCGAATGAGAAAGTTTTCTACATAAGCCTGGAGCAGGATATAAATGCTATCCTGAGGGAAGCGGATTCTTTGGGCTTTACTGAATTTAGGCAGAACCTGAACACAAACTTTGTTTTTGTAAGGATGACGGGGCATGACTTCAAGGAGTTCTTGCTTGTTGAGCTTCCAAAGATCTTGGAGAACCGCATGAGCAAGCATTCAAGGATCGTAGTTGATCCGCTGACTCCTCTCTTTTGGGAAGTCCATGACATTGCGATGCAGAGGAACCTGTTGAGCAATGCGTTTGACATGCTGCGTTCTTTCGGCACTTCGATAGTCACCGTAGAAAAGTACGGGAACCTTAACGTGCTGGATCTATCGGAGGAGCTCGCAATACCACTCTATCTCTCTGATTGTGTGATTCTTTTGACGATGATATTCAACCAGAACTTCTACCAGAAAGCCATATCTATACTCAAGTTCAGGTATTCGTCACATAGTTCAGGTCTTCATCCATTTGATATAGAGCAAGGCGGCATAAAGATCTTCCAGGATCAGCCGGTATTCTGAGGCGTAAGCGTATGAAGATAAAATTTGGGAGCAAAATCTACGAATCAGATGAGAAAACCTCATTCTTGAACTTAGCGAAGGCGATTGGAATAGATGTGAAGGATCTGATAGCAGCCAAGGCAAACGACAAAATTTTTGATCTTTTGTCCCCCGTACCTGATACAAAGGAAATAGAACTCTTAGATTTCAATAATCCGGAGGGAAAGAAGGTCTTCTGGCACTCATCAGCGCACATGCTTGCAGATGCGGTGAAAAGACTTTACCCAGACGCGCTGCTAGGCATAGGTCCCAGCATAGATGAAGGCTTTTACTATGATTTCTATAATCTGAAGGTAGGCGACAATGATTTGAAGAACTTAGAGAAAGAGATGGAGAAGATAGCAAAGGAAAACAACAGGTTTGAAAGGATTGCTTCAACAAAGTCAGAGGCGGAGAAGAAGTTGAGCAATGAGAAGTTTAAACTTGAGATTCTGAATGATCTACCCGGTGAAATCACTTTTTACAGGGATGGAAAGTTTGAAGATCTATGCCGAGGCCCACATGTTGTTTCGACTGGGATGATAAAAGCCATAAAGTTACTGAAAGTTTCTGGTGCCTACTGGAAGGGTGACAGCAAGAGGGAAGCTATGACAAGGATATACGGCATAAGCTTTCCTTCGAAGGAAGAATTGGAAGAGTATCTTAAGTTTCTGGAAGAAAAGAAGCTGCATGACCATAAGAAGATAGGCAGGGAGCTTGAACTGTTCGAGTTTTTAGACATTTCACCAGGCTCGCCATTCATGTTGCCAAAGGGAGCGATAGTTTATAATGAGTTGGAGAGGCTTGCAAGAGAATTTGATAATAAGTATGATTACAAGGAGGTAATAACACCACTAATAGCCAAGGTGGACCTGTGGAAGATAAGCGGGCACTTCGATAAATACAGAGAGAATATGTTCAAGGTTCAGCCATTTGAATCTGACGAAGAATTTGGTCTAAAACCCATGAACTGTCCATTCCACGTTCTGATATTCAAGTCAAAGACTAGGAGTTACAGGGAGCTGCCGCTCAGGTTTGCGGACCATGGCGTGCTGCACAGGTATGAGTTGGAAGGAGCTTTAGATGGGCTTCTCAGGACTAGGATGTTCCAGCAAAATGATGCTCATAGTTTTGTAAGCGAAGATCAGATAGAAGACGAGATAATATACATGCTGAATGAACTGAAAGAAATATACGAAATTTTCGATCTGAAACCGATTTTCATCGTAGCTACCAGACCTGATCAGAGGATCGGTGAGGATGAGCTGTGGGACAAGGCGGAAAACGCTCTCTTCAACGCACTCAAACGGGTTGATTACAAGTTTACGGTGAAGGAGAAAGACGGTGCTTTCTACGGTCCAAAGATAGATGTATATGTCCTTGATTTCACCGGCAGGCCAGAATCAGCTTATGCGGCATCCACCATCCAGGTAGACTTCAATCTAGCCAGAAGATTTGATGCGAAGTACATAGGCAAGGATGATAGAGAACATATACCTGTGGTAATACATCGTTCGATACTTGGTGCTTTTGGTAGGTTCATGGGGATAATCCTTTCGAACACAAAGGGTGAGCTACCTCTCTGGCTTTCTCCGGTCCAGGTGAAAATTTTGCCGATAAATGACGATAACAAACCGTATGCCAAGAAAATCTTTGATAAATTGAAAGAGAATGGAATAAGGGTAGAGCTAGACGATTCGAACTCTACCTTAGACAGGAAGATACGTGATTCACAACTTGAGAAGGTCCCTTACGTTGTTGTGATAGGAGAAAAGGAAGAAAAGAGCAAGACAATAGCTATACGGGATAGATCTGGGAAAACAAAGTACAACGTAAATTTAGATGAATTCATCTCGGATACGAAAGAAAAGATAGAAAAGAGAGCTAAAGTTTGATTTCCTCGTCTATAAAGCTCCTCACTTTGTCTATAAATGTTGAGTCCACCCCATCATCATTTATGACTACGAATACTGTCTTCTGTTTCTTTTCATGGGAAAGCGATGAAACATAATGTATGAACCTAAGCATTTCATTCTGAGAATTGTAGATCGAGAAAGACGTTATAGAATCTATAAACACAAACAAGTTTTTGTTTTCATTCACTATATTCTCTAGACTTATGCTAAGCCTTGTGAGGTCGGCCGGCGAGTCTAATACTACCACGTTTTCACTAAATTTTGGGATATCCTTATACAATGAGCGCGTTATCGTGTCTATGATCTTGTAATTTTTGACGCCGCTCTCCAAAAGTTTGTTCTCTATTGCATCTCCAGGCACGCTGCCCGTTACGTAAACGGGAGTGAATCCCATGCTGCTTACGCTGTTGAAGATTGCATTGAAGTTGTTATTTAGCTTCTCTCTCTCATTAAGCAACAGCAGGCTAACTGTGGATTTTACAAGCCTTTTGATATCATCTAGCATCTCACTATCTGCCATTATCATTACATGATTTTATCATAATTAATAGTTTCAGTTGATCGATGAAAAATCACAAGAAACGAGACCCGGGGATAGTTAACATCTTTTGTGATCTATTAGTTGTCTAGTATATGCGTACTGATGACTAGAATCATAACATTTATATACATCAATTTAGTATAGGATTATATGCCATTTAAAGCATTCAATAAGGTTCATCCAAACACAGATAAGCACTTAACCCTTCTAGGAAAGAACAAGCGTTCACAATCAGCATTAGAGTACATGATGACCTATGGCTGGGCTATACTAATCATCGTCATAGTAGCAGTAGTCTTATACAGTATGGGTATATTCTCCCCCTCATCCTTCCTATCCTTCTCAGGTATAACAGGTCTATCAGGTTTCCAGCCGGCATCAGCAGCCTGCGCTTCAAATGGCCAGATGATAGTAAAGTTGTCAAATTCGTTAGGTTATCAGGTTTCGATAAACTCTATAAACGTAACTAGTTCTTCAGGAGTATCAGTAACCCAGCCAGAATCAGCAACCCTAAATCCAGGACAGACACAGGAATTCATTGTCTTCGGTATCTGCCCTAAGACCTCAGGTTCTTCATTCTCCGATACGATAACCGTAGCATACACAGAACCTTCCAACCCTATCCCAGGTCCTTATTCATTATCAGGAACAGCAAAAGGAACCTCGACGACACCGACATACAACACTTTCACAGCCTATAACCTTCCAGGAAACGTCCCATGGACAGTAGAATACGCGGGAATGAATCAGACTACATCAGCATCATCAATGAACTTCGTATCCTTATCAAACAGCGCATGGCAGATCTACCCCGTGACAGTGAATGGACAAACTTACTATCCGATCTACGCCGCAGGAAATAACATATCAGCTGGATACAACCTTGAGGTTGATTTCATCCCAATGAGAAACCTTTGGTTCTCAAATTATAACACTGCCAATGTCTCAATGATTTACTACAGCAATAATACATTAGCAAAGAAAATTCTTAATGCGACAACAGGGGCTTATACTTATGGTTTAGTTGCCGTTGGAAATAATCCAGTTGGTATCGCCGTCACTCCTAATGGCCAGCATCTCTATGTCACTAGCTGGGGCAGCTTATCATCACTATTAGTTATCTCGACATTTAATCACTCTATTATTAAAAACATCTCTGTTAGCCCAACTTCTTGGGCTCTTGCTATTACTCCGAATGGGCAGTATGTTTATGTCTGTGATAGAGTTGATAATACTACTTTAGTCATCTCCACAGCTACCAATTCTGTAGTTGCAACAATCCCTGTCGGTTCCAATCCTACTGGTATCGCCATCGCTCCCAATGGTCAGTATGTCTATGTTGTTAATCATCATGGTAATACCACTTCAGTAATCTCCACAGCTACCAATTCTGTAGTTGCAACAATCCCTGTCGGTAAAAAGCCTCTTAGCGTTGCCATTACTCCTAATGGAGAGTATCTATATGTTACTAATCAGGGCGGATACGGTTCTGCTACGCCAGGTACCACTGTCTCAGTCATCTCCACAGCTACCAATTCAGTCGTCGCAACAATCCCCGTTGGCTCTAGCCCTAGTGGTGTCGCCATCACTCCCAATGGTCAGTATGTCTATGTTGCTAATAGTGATAGTAACACCACTTCAGTCATCTCCACAGCTACAAATTCTGTAGTTGCAACAATCCCCATCGGTTACTATCCCGAAGGTGTCGCCATCACTCCCAATGGAGATTATGTATATATTACTAATGGGAAGAGTAACTCCGTCTCAGTCATTTCCACATCCTCCAACTCCGTCGTAACGACAATAACTGACACTCCTGCGGGTCCTGCTAGGATAAGTTATGGTCCTTTAGGAAGTTAAATTACAGCCCCTTAGTGAATACAAGTTAAATTTCTAATAAAATAGTATTTTTATGATGATTTAGTTTCCTTTGTAATTAAATTATTCAGAATATCATTAAAATATCAAAATTTTAAATTAATATAAAGTTTAGAGTTTAAAATTTTAGTACTAGGAATAGAGAGCACTGTACACACTTTTGACGTGATTATTGCAAATGGAAGAGATCAACAAATAAGGGCTACCTTAAGATTGTAAGCGCCCTAGTACTAATATAAGTCACGGATTATAAATCGCTGGGAATGGGATTCGAACCCATGCATCCTTTCGGAAACAGGCTCTCCAAACCTGCGCCGTAACCGCTTGGCTATCCCAGCTTAAATAATATATAATGTAATCTTTCTCTTTATTTTTATATGTAAGGCCTTAAGTCCTCAGCGTTCACAATTGGCTTCTCCAGTTTATCCATGTCATCTATAGCTATTCTCTGACAGGCGGTGTTTATGAAAGCATCCACATCTCTAAACTCATTCAGTCTCTGAAAGTTTATCTCATCGAATACAACCGTATAGACTTCAATCCCCTTCTTTATAAGCGCGTCTTTTATGTCTTTAGCGCCGACCGTTTGCCCAGACTTTATTGACTCCACAAACATTACTTTCTTTGCGCTCAAAGCTATGCCGATCGCCTGCATCATCCTCTTCTTATATCTTTGAACAGATTTTTCATCCAATTCCTCCATCTTCCCAGTTTCCACATCTACATTTATGACCTTCTTGTCGGTCTTCATAAGCACACCCATTATATGAAATATACCTTGGGTGAAGGCAAGAATCACATCGCAGTCTTCGCATTCTGCAGCATACTGGTCGCATCCCAATATCTGCCCGGGATACATCGCCCTATACTTTGATGATAAAACCACGAATTCCTTATCTTTTATCCTATCCTTCACGTAATTCATCTGGTCTAGATACTGTATTACGCCGATCAAGTTTATCTTTTTGTAGGGGTTTATCTTCTCTTTTATTCTCTCAAGAAGCTCATCACTTACCACCCCCTTATATCTAGACTCTACAAACATCGTTTCCATTGATTTTTATAGACAGCAAATATTTATAAATGGAGGGACATTTAGAATCTGAATATGGAAACTAAACTAGTCATAAACGACCCGACTTCTAAGAAGTCTTACAGCAAGACTGTATCAACTGAAGAGATGAGCAACATTTTTGGCCTTAAGATTGGAGAGGATCTTGACTTGTCTTTTATAGGGCTGGACGGCTATAAGGGAAAGATAACTGGCGGAAGCTACATGACAGGAACGCCAATGGACAGGAGCATTGACGGCACCGGGCTTAAGAAAGTACTTAAAGTGGTAAACAAACATGGCCTTAGGAAGAGGAAGAGCGTTGCTGGCAACACCATAAGTCAATTTACGTCGCAGATAAACATAAAGATAATAGAGTACGGCAGCAAGAAACTAGATGAGGTTTTCGTGAAGAATAATGGTTGAGGATATAATCGTTGATCTGGTGGGCAATTTTGCGGATGGGAAGACTACTCTTGTTAGGGCGCTCACGAATGAATCCGCTCTTAGGGACAGTGAAGAAAAGAAGAGGGGTATAACCATACGCCTTGGATATGCACATTTCAAGTTGTTTAGGTGCTTAGAGTGTGGAAAATTCAGTAGATCAGAGAAATGCGAATTCTGCAACGGAAAAACGGAGCTTTATAGGAGAGTGTCAATAATAGATTCCCCAGGCCATAAGATGCTGATGGCAACGATGCTTAGCGGCATAGGTTTGGCGGATGGAGCTGTGATGGTTATCTCAGCTGCCAGCCCATGCCCACAACCTCAAACCGAGGAGCATATGGAAGCCTTGAAGCTTCTAGGTATAAAGAATCTAGTTGTAGCGCAGACGAAGGTAGACTTAGTAGGTGCAGATAAGGCTAAAGAAAGTTTGGCTCAGATAAAGGCTTTCTTAGATAAGAATGGGTTCTCGAATGCGAGTGTAATCCCAACTTTCGCAAATCAGAACATAAACATAGGCGAAGTAGTGCAGGAGATAGGCAAGTTTGAAGTGTCTGACAGGAAAAGCAATGAAAAATTAAAGATGCAGATAATAAGAAGTTTTGATGTGAATAATCCAGGCACCGACATTAAAGATCTAAAGGGCGGTGTTTTGGGTGGTGGACTGAATGCAGGCAAGCTTTCAGTAGGCGATCACATAGTCTTAACACCCAATATTACTCCGGGTGGCAAGTTCAAGTCGATAAAGAGCACAGCGGTATACATACAGAGTGAATTTGGAGAAGAGAAGTCGGTTGGAAGAGGATTATCCATAGGTGTTCTAACCAATTTAGATCCTT
>JADFAP010000007.1 GCA_015121965.1 Candidatus Acidifodinimicrobium mancum | reverse complement strand
GGGGGATTCGCGTACAACTGTGCGGATGACGGTGTTGTACTCTGTGATGTGGACGGCCGGACAAAGAGGTACTTAGAAGAGCTGCGAACTGAACCCCATGAAAAAGACATGCTTATACCTTAAGCAGGCAAATTCTCCCAGGGAGAAAGTAAACCTTTCAAAGTTCCTAATGGACAAAACATTTAAATACTTCTTATTATCTTTATAGTCTTATGGGAAAAACCCTTGATAAGATACTTACCGTATTTGGGGGAAAAACCGGCAGTATATCAACTGGGATCGGATATAGAGATGTCAAACACTTCCTTGATCGGTTCCTCAAAAGTATCGATAAAGAAAGGCTCGGCGTTGAGGCCATAGTGCTTTATGGATCTATAGCAAGTGGAACGGGTCGTACATGGAATAGGGAGAGAGCTAAAAGTGGTATAGATATGCTATTTATCACCAAGAATGGCCTTGATGACGAAATGCATAATGAGCTTGTAGAAAAGGCAGATCAATATACATTGCCGCTTTTTCTAGACTTAGAGTTATCTGGTTTCTCAATATATACGATTACGGAGGATGAATTTAATGGGTTTGCGAAAGCTGAACATGATGGAATCGAGAGAAATGGTGCCCGAAGAAGGGGTGGGTTTATGTACAATGTTGCAGACGACGGGAGAATACTTTACGATGCAGACGACCGGATTACCAAATATCTAAAGCATATGCGGGAAGAGCCCCACCAAAAGAGCCTCATTGTTAGGGGTATAGTAAGCGAGGAGATATATCCATCTTGATCCTTTAGTTTATATCCTTTTGGGAGAAAGTAAGGCAGGTTCATTCGGCCTAAAATCAATTTACCTTATATAGGGTATCCTCGACGATTGACGGGGATCAAACGCCACTTAAGTATGATTCTAATGCTTTTTGTATGTTTTTTATGTAGTTTTTAACGATTTTTAGGTCTGGTTTTCTACCTTTATAGAGTATTCAGATTACACTTAAAGACTAATTGAAACCTGCAAAAACTGGTAAATTCAGCTACTTTCTTATAAAACTTAGCGTTTCAGGATTGTTTCATCATTCACCCACATTATATCAGCCTCAACATGGGGTGTTTCAGTATTCCCATCTATTCCTGCTGAACGTACCTTCTTCGCTTCCTTTATCAGAGCCTCCCCATAGCTACTATAGCTTAAAAAGTACACAGAAACAAGATTATCATGAGGGGGCTTATAAGCGTCCATGTCTAACACCTTTTTAACGGTACGATGTTTCAAAAGTGAGGGCTCTTCTACATAGATACTCAAAGAGTAAGATTCTCCTGCATCACGGTATTCAAAATCGAACAACCACTCTCCTACTTTTCTTCGTATTAGCCAATAACCGCGTACATCGATACCTTGCATACCATATTTTTTAACATCCTCCGATAATAATGACTTTGCAGCCGCGTATAATTCTTTAGCTCGTTTCTCCCTTTTATAATTTGTTTCTGCTTCATTTATCAGAGTCTCCTCCCAATCACCACGCTCAAAAAAGTTCACAGAAACAAGATTATCATGAGGGGGCTTATAAGTGTTCATGTCTAACACCTTTTCAACAGTACGATGTTTCAAAAGCGGGGGCGTTTCTACGTAGATACTCAAAGAGTAAGATTCTCCTGCATCGCCGTATTCAAATCTAAATAACAGATCCTCTATTACCTTTTTTGTTGTGTATTTACCGTATCCATTTACTATTGAACTCTTCATAGAATCTTTATGGTCGCTACCGATATCAGATCTATCGAGAGCAATATCTTTTTCGACATCCTCCAATAATAATGATTTTGCAGCTGTGTATAATTCTTTAGCTCTTTTCTCCCGTTCATAATTTACATTATTTAATAAATCATCTAATTTTTCCTCTGATCCCATATTCTACACCTCCAGATTTATCGTCATATAGATGATTCACCGCCAACATGTCCATCGCCACCTATGAATATGCCATCGCCTATTTCAGGGTCGCCGTCTGCTGAGCGTACTTTTTCTGCTTCCCTCATCAGAGCCTCCTCCCAATCACCATGCTTCAAAATTTTCACATGAATATCATTATAAGGCGGTTTACAAACGGTCATATCAAGCATTTCATTGGCGGTATTGTACCCAAAAAATCTTTTTAGGCCTAAAAATCTTCTTGGGCCTACGTAAATAGTTAAAGAGTAAGAATCTTTCTCATCACGGTATTCAAATCTAAATAACTTCTCCCCTATTATCCTCTCCATTATGTATTTACCGTATCTATCGGTACTGTATCTATAGAGATGATATGTACTATCTTTTTCGACCTGCTCCAATAATAATGACTTTACAACTGTGTATAATTCTTTAGCTCGTTCCTCCCTTTTATAATTCACATCATCTAATAACCTATCTAATTTTTCCTCTGATCCCATATTCTACACCTCCAAATTTATTACTATATAATGTAATATATTAGAAGATAACTTATATAAATACCTAGATTTCAAATTCGAGCTAATTAGCTCTTATAATATGTATATATATTGTATTAATTTAAACAGACATCAACATAATTTGTAATTGAAAAGGTCATATAATAACAAATAATATAATATTGATATAAATGAAATAATATTGAATATATTAGAATTTAAATTATTATTATAAATAGCATATTGAGTATGGGTTGTTAAGCGTAGGCACAATTTATAAGATTATTATTATATCACATATAATGATATACAAACATATATTATTATAGTATAATTAATATGATAAAAATTCCATCGAAAATTTGATATAAAGTGGTTGTACGGACTTTAAAAGTAGTAATATAAATAGCTATTTTCAAGTATATTGTGTAGGGTCTATTCATGGTGGAAGATGATCATGTATGGATACGCGTCATCGTGTTAAATTAAGTTTTCATGAACACACTTAACAGAGACAAAGAATAAACTAAAATCCACGCATCGTAGGCTTCACTTCTGAAGTTCTAGATAATTGAACAGGTACTTAGTAAGTATCGTTGCGATTATTATGACTATGAAAGAGAGTGATATTCCATTTATAATGGCTGAAGCAGAAGGTGCGACAAAGGCTATTGCACCAAAGATAATAGACACAACAAATGCTATCAATATCAGAGGTATCAGCAACGTGCCGAATACAAACCAGAACCTCTTCTTAGTTACATTAAATGACAATTCTATTGAGCTGATAGGATCAGCAGCCTTTGCAATCGTATAAATCTGCGAGAAGATAAGCCTTACAGCAACATATATCAAGAATAGCATGCTTAATGCCGAAATGATCACTCCCAGCGGCAGGTTTATGCTTGCCCCAAACGAAATTCCATAAGAAAACGCAAGGAATAAGGGCATCTCAATGAACAACATTACTATAATTGATAAGGCTACTAAGTTGATGTAACTTTTGACAGGCACTTCCAATTTTTCAGCAACTACCCGCCTTACTATTAGCACCTCTAATACAGCAACGGCAAAGAAGAGAAGCACAAAGGATATTCCTGAGGATATGAACGTTGATGCGACATTCACAAGTGGCCCAAGTACGCTTGACATACCACTAAGACCTGGTAAATTAGTACCGAATAACGATGAAAGAACTGATGAATTTAAGGTGCTGGTTGTATTAATGCTACTCAATTTAGGCAGGTAAAGACTTGCCAAACTAGCCGAGCTCTGTAGCGGAATATAAAGGATGGAGAATATTATAATGCCTATAAGGAAGATTATCATTGATTTATTCGTCAGAAAAGATTTGAAGGATTCACTGTAGACCTGTCCAAGTGACAGCTTACCATTCCTGCTTGTCTTCCTTTGCATATAATTACTAATTTATCCTCATTTAAAAAGGTATCGTTTTGGGTTATTTGACAATCACTTTGATTGCTTTGTATATCTCATCCACAGATTCTACACTCAAAGTCGGCTTATATCTAGACTTTATTGGCTTGTCAACGCTGCCACGTATCCAAATCGAGTCTACGCCATTCTCATTTGCCATCTTTATATCTGTGTTTATGCGATCCCCGATGATTAAACTTTCTTGTTTAGAGGCTCCTGCCTTGTCGAGTATATAATGAACTACGCTACGAAATGGCTTGCCTAACGTCTCTTCTGGTTCTTTCTTCGTAGCTGTTTCTATCAGTTCTGCTATCAGGCCTGCGTCTGGTATCTCCATGCCATTTTTGTATGGACAGAGTGGGTCGATATGCGTCAGTATGAACTTTTTCCCGCTATTTATGTGTTCTACAATTCTCTTAATCTTGTCGTATGTAATATCTGTATCAAACCCTATCAAGATGATGTCTGGATTCTTTGTATCCCGTTTAAACCCATTTTTTATAAGCTCTCTAACGAACTCGTCGCTTATCAATCCGTCGAATGTCCTTATCTTTCTCCTCTTGAAAGTGTCGATAACAAGATCATTTGGAAGCAGCAGATTGTCATCTGATAAGTCGACTTTAAGTATTCGGCGCAAGAAATCGAGCCTTTTCTTTTTGCTTTCTGAATCATTGTTACTTAGTATTACGAACTGTTTACCCAAATTTTTTATCTTCTTTATGAAATCTCCAGACGATTTAAGTGGCTTGTCCCATAGATAAAGAGTCCCATCCCCATCGAGCATGAAAAACCTCTTCGACCGGATAAGTTTTCTAATTTTTTCAGCGTTATTAACCAGCATCATATTTACATTTAATAGTTCCTTAGATAAATTCATTATTGATTCTACTTCCCCGCTTCATCTTCTCTTTTTCAACACTTTGTGCTTTTATAGACACGATCAAAAGCCACCATAGTCTGGGGTATATCTACCTTGTTACCAGCTACAGCCAATACGAAACATAGATGACTACCGTCTATTATACCTGCTAAGCCGCCATAAGGCACATGTATTATGCCCTTATACGTTAAGTTATTGAATGTAGCCGTAAACGCAGGCTTCCCATTAACCTCCACAAAAGAAAGGTTTACCTTTGAATTATTTGAAACGTTTATGAGTTTATACAAACTTGATGCAGAGCTTGTTAAATTGCTCTTAACAGATATATTATAATGAGACGACGCATTAAGCTTTGATAAGTTTACAGAGCCGACTAATATTATATTTGTATTTGATAGTAAAGTGGACGCTAACTTTGATAGATTGATATTCTTGGACGAAATTGAAGATATCAGTGATGGGCCTTCTCGCATCAACGAAAACATCGAAGACGCAGGTATCAATATCTGCATATCAGAGACATTCTGCAGCGTTGTTGCATTCAACGTCTTTGCAAAAGAGCTAGTTATGCTGGATGGGTTAATCTCTATCCAATTCTGAGGGTAGCTGAAATTCAAAACGCCAGAAGTGAAGGTATTGTTGCTTGAAGGACTTGCAAAAAATGATGAAATTGTCTTAAATGCTAGACTGCTGAACGGCGGAAAGATTATGCTCAAAGCCACGAAGCCTATTGCAGCGAGAGCGATTAGCCCTATCACTATTCCAAGCACCAACTTCAGCAAGAAAAACATATTATTTCTTACTTTTACTGACTTTTATAGCTTTTCAGGGACAAGCAACAAGTCTCTAGTGACTTGTGCATTGGCTTAACTTGACTTGCTGCAATAAATAATCTTTCGGCGAAGAGACTGGAGAGTACAAATTTAGATTAAGATTTTAACTTTTAAGTATATCGAGAACAGCTCTTATAAAAGCCCCGTGTACAAAGCCCTGCGGGAAGTTCCCAGTGAATGTTTTGCTGCTTATATCTATATCCTCGCCTATCAAATTATTTTGTCCGACTATGCTCTTCACGTTTTCAATTATCTTTATCGCTTCTTGCTTTCTGCCCAATTTAGAGTATATCGACGAAAGCCACATTGAGCATAGAGCAAAGGCATGGTTTACCTTGCCGATGGTATCAGAGGTGTATCTGTATACAAAGCCATTAATGACCAAAGTCTTCTCCACCGTTTTCAGTGTCCTCAAAAACAGCGGATCGTTCACACCCATGAAGCCATAGATTGGGAAGGACAAAACGGTGGCGTCCACTTCCTTGCTGCCTGGAAAGGTTACTAGATTACCATCGCTTACGCAGTTTGAAAGCACCCAATTTCTTATAGTTTTCCTTATATCACTCCAACGATCTTCCCCGCCAATTTCTTTTACTAATTTACCCGCAGTATCCAAAGCGACCCATATCATCGCTTTTGAATGAGTGTAATTTTGATCATCCGGTCTTTCCCATATGCCAGAATCTGCTAGCTCCCAGTTGTCAGACAGCCAGTCAGCAATGTATTCTAGGGCCTTTGAGTGATTCTGCAGGAATTCCTTGTCCCCTGTAGATTCATAATATCTCTTAACTGCATATAGAAACTCTCCTTCTATATCCAGCTGTATCTGGTTTGTGGCTCCATTACCTATGCGTACTGGCTTTGAATTCATGAACCCTTGAAAACCTTCTATGTATTTTTCTCCGTATACCCTTACGCCATCTGCTCTATAGAGGTTGTAAAATGGCTTTCCAGAATAATCTATCATACTAAACAGGAATTCAAGTGCTCTTCTACCTTCAGTTTCGAAGCCTAAGCTGCACAGGGCAGAAGCTGTAATTGAGGAATCCCTTACCCATACGTACCTATAGTCCCAATTCCTATTCCCGCC
The DNA here is from genome assembly GCA_015121965.1 of Candidatus Acidifodinimicrobium mancum. GTDB lineage: Archaea > Nanobdellota > Nanobdellia > Parvarchaeales > Parvarchaeaceae > Acidifodinimicrobium > Acidifodinimicrobium mancum. The sequence goes on along the minus strand of JADFAP010000007.1, from coordinate 2,189 downwards.
TGGATCTTCTGGAAGAGAAGCTGTTGGAGCTGCTACTATCCCCCCAGTTGGAGAATACACCAATCCAAGCATTAAAATTACAGAACTTCTAAAAAGCTGCTCAAATCCTTCAAGAGGTCCGCCCTTTAAGGATAATTTTATTCTGTCTAAGTAGGTTTTCCAATAGTTTATTGTGTATTCCAATGCCTTCGAAAGGTTTGAAGTGCTGCTCTTACTTTCAAGTTCATAAGCCTCTGCATTCTTGTAGTACGACAGCACAATATCGTAGATCCCAGCTTCTAACTCCCATGTATAATCCGCTTTTTTGCTATATTTACCGTTTATCTCCAGAACAAGCCGCCCCTTTTCATTCTTACCGTCGAATATAGCTTTATTGCCGTCTTCAGAGTAGATGAAGCCTCGCTGATCAAAATTGAATAAAGGTCTGAAAGCTAGCTTCAGTTTAATCTTTGAATTTATCTCCTTTACAAATACCGGCTTCCCGGGTGTCAAGAAATCAATTACTTCTGCTGTTCCATTAAGTGTTTTAAAGTCAGTTCTTAGAACATTTGGCGATATATATTTACTGTCAGAAGAGAACTGATCTAAAGGCAATAGATTGAAAAAACCTCCCTTACTCTCATCCAATAAATATGCAATTTCAGGATCAGAATCAAATCTGGGCAGGCAAAGCCATACCACATCTCCCTTCGGACCAATCAGCGTGCCAGTCAATTGATTGCTGATATAATTGTAATTTTTCAGATCTGAAAACTTTAAAGACATAAAAGACAAATATACAAAAACATCTTTTATATTAAAATTAAACACAGATGCCAAAGGAGACGAATATCATTTTATGTGTTTTACCAAAGTAACAAAATATTGTTACTTTTGTTACGAATAAATTTTGTATTAAATATAAGTTATGGCTATGAAAAGTACGAAAGAACCATAACGCCAACTATAGCCATGACCATCCCGATCCACTGGTTCGTTTCTGGCCTTTCTCTCAGAAATAGCAGCGCACAGATGACTGTTACTCCGCCCGCAAAACTTGCCAAGGTGGAAACTATAGGCAGATCTACCTCTCCACTTGCAAACAGGGGATACATGAATGAAAGCATGCCAAATCCAAGAAAAGCTCCTGACACAACCACAGCAGCTATCATCTTTTTGCTCATTTTTACTATTATTTTCTGCTTCATAGCGAATAACGCCGCAAAACCAAGTGGAATGCTAGTGACATCCCATATGAAAGTCAGTAAAGCAAAGCCTATGACCTTAGCATAAGCGCCTGCAAAGATAAAAGCCACCGCGTATAACACCAACGCAATCACAGCACTTCCAGTTCCAAGCGCCGTAATCCTTGCGCCGTTTTTTAACGCACTTTTTCTGATAGAAAGCAACACTATGCCGATAAGTATGACTGCTATTGATATAACTTCTATTTTTGTTATAGCCACTCCAAGAATGAAGACGGCCCCTAACACAACAAGTGATGGATAAGAATTAACTATGGGCGCGGTTATTGACAGACTACCAAATCTGTAAGCCTTATACATAAACAATGCAGCTGCGAACATCGCTACTGATGTGACGATGGCTAGAAATAGTATCCAGTGACTTATACCAAGATTTATCCCAAAGAATAGCATAACTGGAAATACTACAGCGGTGTTGAATACAGAGAGATACGCAGTAGTCCTATACTGCCCTATCTTTCTAGATATGTTTCCACCTAGGTAGTCAGAAACACCCCAAAACGTAGCCGCCAAAAGTCCTGCAATCACCGCTAGATAAAGCATGCTATTGATTCACTACATAGCGTATTATACTTTTCTATTTCACAAAGAATCAGCGATTATTGACATTATCGCAGACAGCTTCTCTTAAACAGGATATAAATTATTTAAAGACCGCCCCGAGCGGGATTCGGACCCGCGTTTATGCCGTGACAGGGCAGTATCCTAGACCGCTAGATTATCGGGGCTTAACTAAATTTTTTAACTCAACGTATATTCAGTATTATAGAATTAGATTTCCTTTTATAAATATTACCGTTGAACCTGAACTTGCACAATGCCGGGTTTAACTCCATCTTGCCTACAATCCCTATCTTGCTCCTAAGCTCGTACATGACTATGAATTCGTCCTTCGGATTCAATCTCGCCTCTTTCCATACTAACTTCAATCCGTCTACTGTCTTC
>JADFAP010000017.1:5046-37225 GCA_015121965.1 Candidatus Acidifodinimicrobium mancum | reverse complement strand
TGAACTGCAAGACTAAGACCAATCCTTTAAACTTCTTCCCCAGTGAATCGCCTATCAGTATGGGAAGCTGATGCATCCTCTTCGACCTCAGCGACAGCTCTGCCGTATATAATGTTATAAGAATAGAAGCTATTCCGACTACCGCAAGCATTAGTAATCCATAGAAGAAGCCGGACTTTGACATTGCGTATGGAAGAGCTAGGATACCCCCACCTACAAGTGTGCCGACGACCGTGCTGACCGCAGCTAGGAAATTCTTATCCATACTGATTCAAAGCAGATTTAATATTAAATGTTTGATATCTCTGTAAACTGGCAAAGTCTAAGACATAAATTCTGTCAATTATTAATATTATTCTTTCAATAGTATTCTATGGCTGCTCCTATAGTCTAGCGGCCAAGGACAGTGGCCTCTCGAGTCACAGACCCGGGTTCAAATCCCGGTGGGAGCATTGTGGTTTACAAGAGAAGCTTGTGCAATTCTCTTACAAAAACACTTAAATAGATTTATGTACTAAAACATAATATTTTGGGTGGTGGTATGAAAACTATATTAGTCGATGCAGTGGACGCATTTGTAATAGAGCAGAGCGGCGCATTTAAAATATTTGAGGACATGTACCGTTTACTTGAGAGGTTTCCAAATACAAAAATAATTCTTACTGGCGCTAACGATGAACAGTTCAAGAGGTTTGGCCTAGATAAGATGCCATATAAGATATTTACATTAAAGCACAATCCGGAAAAGCAGAATCCAGACTACTATAGAATCATGCTTAAGCAACTTGGTTTGGATAAAAAGGACGTCATATATTTTGAGCACGACCCTGACGCTGTCAAAAGTGCGCATTCAGTCGGGATCAAGACTTATTACTACGACAATTCAAAAAGGGATCTAACAGCACTGAAAAAGTTCATCGAAGATAACATATAAATGCCAGGGTTATACTTTTAACATTTGCATAGGGCGACAGATCATCAGGATAACATTTTTAATAATATCCTCGTTTATACTAATTGTGGTTGTATGAAGGTTTTATTCATATGCAAGTATAATGCCGGAAGAAGTCGTATGGCTGCCGCTTTCTTTAACAAATTTTCCAAAAAGAACGAGGCTTTCAGTCGTGGGGTAGGACAAAATCCGAAGCTGCCAGCAAGCCGTAAAGGCATAGAAACTACTGCAGCGGTAATGAAAGAATTGGGCATAAAAATACCTCTCAGGCTTGGAAAAGGAGTCACAAAGAAAGATGTTGAAAACGCCGATAAAGTAATAGTATTATTGGATAGCAAACAAATTCATATACTGCCTAAATATGTAGCTGATTCTCCAAAAACAGAATATTATCCTATACGTGATTCTGACGCAAGGACCAAGGACTTTATCAACCAGCAAAGGGAGAACAGGGATATTATAAAGCAGATGGTCTTGAAGATGGTCCAAAAACTACAGTAGACGTGCAATGTACATAAACACAAATAGAATTATAGAATATCAAAAAACCAATAAAAGAGAGAATTGAAGTATTATAATCGATTGGAAAAAAGAGCGAAGGGTGTTCGGCCCGCCCCTCTCAATAAGAATGAGCGAGGATGATTATCTTATAGCCTTTTCAGGTTTTAAGCTTGACCGAAAATTTGACAGCGAACCGCATCACTATGGGTTGGTGTTAAAGAGATAGTTATCCAGCAAAGGTTTCCTGGCTATTTGGAGAACCGCTCAGCTGCAATTAATCGCATAAGTAGAGCGATATCTCTTTCTACAGAATCACCCTGAGATGCAATCCTAAAAGAAGCCTTTCTTCTCCTTTATGGCAGCCTCGACCTTCTTCATCAAATCTGGAGGTATCGGGTCTATGCCATGAACAGTCTTAGCATGTTCAGCTATCTTCGGCATCAACTCTTCCTTTGTTTTCGCGCTGGTCTTAAAACCACACGTCATCCCTATATCCTTGCATGCAAATTCGTACTTCATAATATCACCTCAAATATTAGGACGAAAACAACCAATAAAAACTTTTATTTTCAATGGGATCTAAAAAGAATTTAAATGATGAAGAATCAGATATACTGATGATTGATGTTAGTTGGATGACTGGTGGGAAGCAAGGCACCGGTATAGATTCCGCTGCAAGCCTGTTCTCAAAGGTGCTTGTAAAAAATGGGTACAATGTTTATGGGTATAGAGAGTACTTCTCAAACATAAAGGGCATGCACAGCTTCTTCACAGTCAGAGTTTCTGATGCCGCCATCAACTCGCAGTCAAGCAAGGTCGACCTTGCAGTTTTTCCAGATAAGGAATCGGTTTTCGGGGAGAAGAACGAGCACGGTGAAACAATACACGATGGCCACATAAAGGACGTCAAGAGCGGCGGAATGCTGATTGTAGACAAGAACGTTGACGTAAGCCAGATCAAGAGAAGCGACATAAAAGTTGTGCAAATAGACTTTGACCAGATAATAAACAACGTCGCTAAGAAGATGGGAGTTAAATCCAGCGATGTTATGATAGCCAAAAACACATCAATAGTCGCTATATCTGCGTACCTATTTGGGGTGGATACTGAGATTCTAAGGACTGTTCTTGGATCTGAGTTTTCCAACAAAGGCGAAGCCGTGATAAAGATGAACACAAACACATTAGATGAGACTCTAAACTACCTGAAAACTTTATCTATTCCAGGTCTGGCTAAGCTTACACCGATTAAAAATGAGGAGCAGCTGCTTCTTGAGGGGTATGAGGCTAGTGCCATCGGCAAAGCTATAGGAGGGTGTAAGATGCAAGTCTACTACCCGATTACACCAGCAAGCGATGAAAGTGTATTCTTAGAATCTCATCCTGAGCTAGGAATAAGGGTCATACAGCCTGAAAGTGAATTGGCGGTCATAGGAATGGTTACTGGGGCATCTATAGCAGGAGTAAGGGCATCTACATCGACATCCGGGCCAGGATTTGCATTGATGACGGAGACAATAAGTTACGCAGGCATGACTGAAACACCCATTGTTGTGGTGGATCATCAGCGCGGCGCGCCTGCAACCGGCTTACCGACCAGAACAGAGCAAGCCGACCTTGAATTCGCAATACATCAGGGGCATGGGGATTTCAGCAGAATGGTCATAGCACCTGGGGATTTGGAGGAAGCGATATCCATAACAGCCGAAGCATTCAACTACGCCGAAACTTTCCAGGTCCCGACGATAGTTCTGAGTGAAAAATCAATCTCGCAGATATACAAGAGCGTGAAGAAAAGCTATATAGACAACTTCAAGAGCTCATACAGGATAAAACGCGGAAAGCTAGTTGACAAGGCAGGATATGATGGGGACTTCAAAAGATTCAGCTTTACGGAGGATGGCGTATCTCCCAGGCTTATCCCAGGAAGAAGCGATCATGTCATGTGGATAGCCGGCGACGAGCACGACGAATATGGGCATCCATATGAGGAGCCTATGAATAGGATCAGAATGATGGAAAAGAGAAACAAAAAAGATGAACTTATACTCAAGAGCATAGGTATAAAGGACAAATTTAACCTGTATGGTTATCCAGACAAAGCGGACCTATTAATTGTCAGTTGGGGATCACCTAAGGGAGCTATACTGGATGCACTTAACGACAAAACTGCATTTCTGCAGATAAAACTCATAGAGCCACTTGATCCCGAGATAGAAAATATAATAAGAAAGGCCAAAAAAGTTGTCTGCATCGAAGAGAACATAAGTGGCCAACTTAGACAACATATAGCATCAAAGACTGGAATACTTATAGAGAACCAAATACTGAAGTACAATGGCAGGATAATAGACAAAGATGAACTAAAAGATGGACTCAATAGAGTTCTCAAAGGAGAAAAGAAGGTGATACTGAATGACTATTAGTCTTAGCGATCTTAACTCGCATGAGCAGAATGACTGGTGCCCGCAGTGCGGCGACACAGGCATTCTTCTGGCTGTTAAAAATGCGATAATACAAGCTAATCTTGATCCTAAGAAGGTTGTGGATGTGTCAGGGATAGGCTGCTCATCCAAGCTCCCTAACTTCGTCAACGTAAATGGGATACATACTCTGCACGGGAGGGCTATACCGTTTGCTGAGGGAGTAAAGATAGCTAATCCGGAGCTTACCGTGTTTGTGAACGCGGGGGACGGCGACACCTATGGTATTGGAGTTGGACACTTCATAAGTGCAGGCAGAAGGAATGTCGACATTAAGCTGTTGATACACGACAATGGGGTGTACGGATTAACGAAGGGACAAATAAGTCCGACACTGCAGGAAAACATGAAGGTCAAGGGGTGGCCTGAACCCAATATCAATGGGGCGCTTGATCCATTGAGCTTGGCAATAATAGCAGGCTACACATTCGTTGCAAGGACCCAAAGTTATAATGTTAAGGAGCAGACCGAACTGATAGTCAAAGCCATACAGCATAAAGGGCTTGCGCTTATAGACATACTGCAAGGATGCCCAACCTACAACCCAGAATACACATCTTCAGCCTGGTTTTCTACCCACACCCATCCTCTTCCAAATACATATGACGGTAAGGTAAGTGATCCAAGTAACCTTGAAGAAGTAAATGCAAAGAAGCTTCAGGCCTTGAACCTTTTGATGTCCGAGAAGATGGAGGATAAGCACACGGGCTTGTTTTTCCAGTGGGAAAACGCAGACACCTTCGAAGACAGGATGAAAAGAAGCAAGATGCCTCCACCAATAGACGAAGAGATAAGCGATTCTGAAGGTCGCTCCACTGTTGACCTTAGCGAGATATTTAAAAGCTTGAGCACATAAACTTTAGATTGTACAGAGGATTCCCCACAATTATAAGCTGCAGGTTTATATTTTCAATTCACTGAGGGGATAATTCTTTCCGTGTGAAACACATACAAGATCTGGGTTTGCGTCTTTCACTTTCTTAACGCTATTAAGAAGCGAAGCATAATCCTCATAGAAAACTGGCGCTCTTAAGCCGTCTTTGCCGAAAAGTAAGTCGCCGACTAAAATCGTCTTTGAGTCCTTTAAGTAGATTGATATTGAGTCTGCCGTGTGTCCTGGTGTCTCCAATATCCTCGCATTTACTCCCATCGCCTCAGGGAAGTCGCCCTCCTTCAGGACCATGTCCGGCTTTATGTACTTTGGCTTGGAGAAACGCCCAATTACCTTTATGAAATTCACCATCATTTTGTTCTTAAAATCATGCGCCACTGGATAAAGCAGCCCAGCTTCTCCATTAACATACTTTATACCCTCCTCCTTTATGCCTATATGCGCGCCAGATAGCTTTTGGAGATCGTATGCGTTTCCAAAATGATCCATATGCGCGTGGGTGAGTATTATGTACTTGACATCTTCTATCGAATGCCCGATACTGTCAATGTATCTTATTATGGCGTCTTTGCCCTTGCCAGGCAAACCTGTGTCAACCAGTATCAAGTCCTTTGTATTTGAGGTACTCGGTACGATTAAGAACGCCTTTACGTATCCTAGGTATATCTCATGAAGCTCTGAATTTATCTGCTTCCCCAACTCTTGATCAGCCATTCAAAAGAATAGGTATTTTACATTTAAATTGTTAATCTTCCCACATTTTTTCACTTCTTGTAGAATACGGCACCGTTCGGCAATGCAGTTATGTATGAAGATGAAGGTGTGGTGCTGTTAACAGCCGCCGCAAAACTCAGGCTGAACCCTATGTTAGAAAACAGACTGAAATTTCCCGTTGGTATGGATGTTGGTGAGGCTTTAAGCTGTAGAGTTAGCGGCAGCCCCAAAGAATCTGAAAAACATACGCTTCCTACGTAAGAATAATTGCCTATATCAACCGGCCCGATATCATCTAAAGAGCACTGCTGGCCGCCATAACTTGATACCCCCTTATAAGTGAAGACTGGATAAGTTGAGGTATTTATATCAGACAGAAGATTTGAATAATTAGCTGGTTGCACTGCCTCTGTGGAATTTGTGCTGCCGGCATTTATCATTGAGTACAGGATATTCTGCGCTGGGATTGAAAGCTGTTCATAGGAGCAATTTGAGAAGGAAGAGTTTTTCACGTTGCAAAAGTTTATTCCAGTGCCATTGTAAATCAGCAGCCCCGACACTAACGGCGGAATGAGCTGGACCGTCTTATTCTGGATGGATGAATTGATTGAAGTAAAGTTGAATAGACTTGATATGAAGTTTGAAATGGAGGAGTAGTTCACACTGAAAGAAATCCTAAATAAGTTGCCATTCTTTACGAATGACAGAGTAGTCGGTATGTTTATAGTCGTAGCCCCTAACTTTAATCCAGTCTCGCCATTGTATGCCACGTTGAAGGCTGCGTTGCTGACGATATGGGAGTTTATTATCTTCATCACGCTTTGCGTCGTATTGGCAGATGCGAATGCGTTGATGTTCGATGAGGATGAGATATTCTGGACAGAAACTGGTAATTTGATTATATTAAAGTGTAGAAGGCCGATCACAACTGCCACCGCCACAATCGCAAGGATGACGACTAAGGCAGTCCCTTTATCCCGCCTTCGCTTTGGTAATGGCATATTTACTAATTGGCTGACATGCTTGGTATTTTGGCTTAGACCACTGTTCTGAATTATATTTGGAGTGCCTTGCAGATTTACCATAGACAACTAAAGCATAGTATCTATATATTTAAAAACATTTGAGGGAAGACTTCATCTAATTGCCAACTTAGTCTGCCTTCATGGGCCCACCACATGATTTAAATAAGGTGATAGCATCATAATAGAATGCTTGTTTATGGTGTCTTTTGACGCTTTAAACTGGCAAAGAAGGTAAAAATGAAAATAAATGAAGTGACAAACGGAATGAATGAAGTAAGCGTAAGTGGAGAGATAACAGAGATATCTCAGCCCAAGGAGATAACCACTAGGTTCGGAATGAACAGAGTGGCCACCGCTAAACTCAAGGACGAGACCGGAGAGATACAGCTTTCCCTGTGGGGTAAGCAGATCGATATGGTCAGCGTTGGGGATAAGGTGGAGATAGTCAATGGATACACAAAGGACTTCCACGGGCAGATACAACTTAACGTTGGAAAGAACGGTTCCCTGAATAAACTCTGATCATAAGTTCTTTGAATGTCTAAGAATATTGGACTATTTAGCTTCTTAGAATAATGAAGTTGAATGGCTTGGTTAATCTTCGGTTATTTCTGAGGGAGATTAAGCTGGTGCTCGATTGCTCCGCGGAGAAGAAAGGCAGATTACTCAGTCAATTTTCAATTTAAGATCTTCCGCAAGTGTAGGATGTGAATAATAAGCAATAACGTCATATGAAGGATCTATCAGCTCTATCATTTCCATATTGGGTCTCCTTATGAGGTTAAATCCCGGTTTTCCCAGGTGGACTTTCTTAAAAGACGCATAATCAGGAACCGTGAAGTCGGCATCACCGCGCTCTGATCGTTTCACATCCGGGCGCCTGATTTTCAGTACTCGCAGATTTCCAGCAACCGTAGATATCGGTATAGTATAGTAGACAGGCCCGGTCGATGTATCTTTTACAACTGTGCCCAGCTTTCCGGCTAATTTGACCAGCTCCTCAAATTCCTGCAGGCTATGGGTAAAAACACATGCGTAATTGACTTTTACTTGTTTTTCTGAGGTCCAGGCTTGATTTAAGCTAAAGGCATCGGCGACTATGCTCTTTACCGAAGCTATCAATTCATCAGCATCCATCACGTCTCTCCTTTAGAACTGTCCACCGAATAATCAACTGGTTTTACATCTCTCGCCGTCAAACTCAAGATACCATTGAATGACTTCGCTACCGCTTCTACCTCAACCTGATACAGCCCGAAGGAGATATCATTAAGCTTCTGCCTTAGATCTCCCTCCTTTGAGAGACTGAGGAACTTTTCAGCGACCCTGTCGAAGAAGGTTACTTTGGTGCTTGACAAGCCATCATCTATAACCGCAGATATCATCAATGTCTTTGACAGCGCTTTATCCCCGTGAATATCGCACTTCTCGTCCACCCTCTTGCCGCATATGCTGCACCTTATTATGAATGTGTTGTTAGTGAAAATCCTTGTGATGAATCCCCTCACCTTATAAGACTTGTTCTCCTCTGTAATTTGGCTTATTCTTGCATAGTTATCTGCTTCTGCATGTGTTTCCTTATGCGCTATTAACTTCAACAATGTATTTGCCCCTATGTTTATCTCGAAGTTATTACTGAAACTGCTGAACTTTGAGTATGCGTTTATTATTAGTATCTCATCCCCCTCTCTGAAATCCTTCTCTATCTCTGCTATCCTATTCGTGTCCCAGATGACAACCCTTATCTGACCTGTTTCATCTCCAACCATCAAATTCATTACCTTACTCTTTCCGCCCCTTAAGTTAACCTCCTTTGCTTCAAATTTCCTCACTATCTTGCACCTAAGGTTCAGATGATTCAGCTCTTCGGTTATATCCGAGACTTTGTAGTCTCTCCTTATCAGTATGACGCCGTTGTCCGTGGCTACCGATCTTATGGCAGCTTCCCTTGTCAGCGCTGGGAACTCTTCTATCTTTTTCTTGATTTTTTCCTCTATCTGCTCCTTTGTGAGCTTAGTCTTCTCCAGTATCTGGTTTATTGACCAATCCTCTACTTCCATGGCATTATTTTGTAGGCTAACTCCTTCATCTTAAGGAAAGAGCCCTCATCTACCCCCTCGTAAAATACCCTTATAAGCGGCTCCGTCTCAGATCTCCTGACAAGTACGGAACCATTATCAAAGTAAACTTTAACTCCGTCCGTCCTGTCTACCTTGCCGTATTTCTCCATCTCCTTCTCCGCAGACTTCATCGCGCTGTTAATTTCATTGTCATCTTTCATTCTTATAGGAACTATCTCATAGTACACCTTCGGCATTTCCTTCACAAGCTCACTCATTCTCTTGCCAGACGTCTTCATTACATTCAGCATCAATACCATGGGAAGCAGCGCATCCGAAGCCGGGAAATAATCCCCAAAATAGTAGTGAGAAGAAGTTTCAAAGCCAAACTTAGCTCCCTCCATATTCGGCCTGCCTACTGGGACAAATTTGACGTTTGTGAACCTCTTGAATATACTTGGGCACGAAACATTTATGATGGCTTCCTTTATCTTCATGTATTTTATGAACATCAACGCAGATGTTACAGGGTCTATGAAATTCCCAAACTCATCTGTGAAGTCTAGCCTGTCCGCGTCTCCATCCAGCTGCACGCCTACATCAAGGTGATTCTCCACCACAAACTTAGACAGTTCTACCATGTGCTCTCTCGATGGCTCCGGCGTCATGCCAAAAAAATCCATTGAGATGTTCGGATGCAGCAACTTCGGCTCTGCGCCTACTATGTTCAGCGCCAATTTAGAGGCAAACGTCCCAGAACCGCCCATCGCATCTACCCCTACTTTGAATTTCAGATCCTTCATCCCTTTGGTTATTCTCAAAAGGTACTTTGTCTGATAGTCTTTCTTCTTAAGAGACCCTTTTCCAGTCAAAAATGATTTTGATTCGTATATCTCCTTAACTTTCTGCGGGCGTACGCTTTTGCCCATATAGAAGGGTAGGATGCCAGTGTACTGCGGAGGGTTGTGCGAGGCCGTTATACATACAGAGTACGTCTTGTTGTCAAAGGAAGCCAAGGCAGGAACTGCTATCGGTGCCATGCCTACATCTATTACTCTTACGCCTGTGCTAAGCAGACCTCTGAGGAAGCTGTCTTTTATCTTGTATGTCCCAACTCTCGTATCATTGCCTACATAGATTGTCTTCTTTCTAGCCATAGAACCTATGGCTCTACCTATGTCCCCTGCGATTTCTTCATTCAACTCCTGTGGGTACAGCCCGCGTATGTCGTATGCCTTGAATATGTCCATGTTTCTCCCTGTTTTCCGATGTATCTCAAGCCTAGTATTTACTAAGAATTTCAATCTTTTTAAACTCTAAACGCAAAATAAAGATGCATTAGTATGGCGTATACGACTGAGAAAGAAGCAAAGGAGAGCTTATACTTGAACGGGGAAGAAAAATTTGGGCCACTTAGCTCTAAGGCTTATGCTCTCTTTGCGCCATTCGCGCTGAGAAATATGTATAAATATGCAATTGATGACATAGTGAAGGCGAAGGCTAAGAACATTCTTGAGGTTGGCGCCGGCCCGGGCTATCTTTCAATAGAATTAGCAAGGAGGATGCCCTCTTCTAAGATATACTGCATAGATCCATCAGAGGGGATGAAGAAAGTTGGCCAAAACAACATAGCAAAGTCTGGATTAAAAAATGTAGAGTATCTACTGGGCAGCAGCAGACATGTTCCTCTAAACTCAAAATTTGACGTGATATTCTCCACCCTCTCATTTCACCACTGGAAGAAGAAGAGCGAGAGCATCACTTACCTGCTTAAATTTCTCGCTAAGAAAGGCGAATTGCTGGTCTATGAGTACAACAAGGATGGTTTAGGCATGATCCTTGGCTTGCTTGTTGGGAACCACTCGCTCAGCGAGGAAGAGATAAGGAGGCTCGGAGTAGAAAAAAAGTTCAAAATATGGATAAAAAAGAGAGGGAGGATTATCTCGTTCAAGATAACTAGAAAAAGCACACCAAAATCTTTTAAGTGAACTTTGACCTTTTAAACCTTTTTATATGAGATAATCTCATAAAGAATACATCTAAAAACAGCAAAACAAGCACTTGCTGGTTGTGAATGATATGAATGAAAAAGAGCGTCAAGAGAACCGACTGAATCTGCAGATGAGGGCACGGTCCGAAAAGGAGCATGGCATCAGAAGAGCTGGAGAAATCTTAGATAATCTGTTGTATAGGCCGGATGAATTCTATGGGGTTGAGGAAGGCGGCTTCTTTCAAGGTAAAATTTACAGACGACCGATTACTTATAGGGTAGGCGAAAAGCCCGGGATTGATATTGGCTCCTCTCCAGATATTTTTTCGTATAACTATAAGGAAATTAAAAAGATGGGGAGGATACCCTCAGAAACAAAGACATACTGGGAGTTAGACCTGCCAAGCGGGGCGAAGATGATATACAGAGAACTTAGGACCGCTTACAGCCTAGATCCAAGGCTTTCGTTGCTTCGTATGAGGGCACTTAATGATAATAATTTTGAATATTCACACTATGTGGATAAAGAGAGAAAAATCGAAAAGGAGGTGTTCGCGTTCAACTTCCCAAATGAAACTGAAGGAGCAATAAAACCAGACGTGTACCTTTTGGCGTTCTTCGGTAAATTAAAGATTATTTACACAAATAGAAGCATTGTAAAGTTAGAGATATAAGCTCGAATACGTTAAAGTTACGATATGAAAGAGCCTGAAAGACAGGAAGCTGGAAGAAAGAGATCCAGAGAGATACTAGATGCTCTGCTGTCACTTGATGACTTCTCTGGACTTCTAGAAGATTATATGTCTACATATCCTCACGGTGAACCGCATAAAGCTAACCTTAGATATTCAAAGAATGGCTTCGAAATTGAGACACTTTTTGAAAAGAATAAACAAGAATATGAACTGAGGTTGACAGGTGACGTAAACCGGCACTACGAAGTAGACCCCAGAGTGCTATTAGCTCATGCTGATGATTTCTTGACAGATTATAGCCCTACTAAAAGAAGAGGTCGGATATTATATGAATATCTAAACTTCAAGGTGCCCTACAAAAGTAACACAGTGATAGAGATGCTTGTGGAGGGAAATCTGCCAGTATACATGAAAGAATACAAAAGCCTGGAGCTATTTCTTGTTGCATTCACCTTTAATAGAGAAGTCCTAGAGCAGGAGATAAAATTTGACTATACACATAAACAATAGTTAAATGAATTAAAAAGCAATAAAGTAGAAAATTCAAACTAAAAAGAACATTTAGTATTTATTTTTCCTCAAAATTATAATTTATATTAGACTGTAAATTTAGATAGATCTTGTTAGGCTCGAAGCAGAAATTTTAGTAGTAGGATAAAAGCGAACGCAAAAAGTATAAATATAGAAAACTATCAAATATTACGTGCGATAATAGCAACTAATCAAAGAAATCTAGTGTGATTGATTTACAGAAGAGGTTAAGACATATGAAAAGCCTGAGCGATATAATGCATGAGGATGATTATAAAAGACAGATAATTGTACACGATTTATTTGATTATGCGGAAGCTTTAGTGATTAACAAAAGTAAAAGAGGAGGTATAAAAGATATATACACTAGATCTGAAGCTTACTACACTATGGATATTTACAAATGGAATAAATGTTTACGAATAGAGTATGAAAGAGCGAGCGGTGATCTTTATTTACGTGTATATGCAGGCAAAAAGGTTCTTTTGGGCAAACGCCCAAATATGAATAAAGGGCTGTATAAGGTTTTAGACTTGTACATTAAGAATGTTAATGAATCGAACCGCGAAATAAGTCGAATCAACCTTTATGTCCCAGGCGATACAAGTAATAAAAAAGGCAGTTGGGAAGACATATTAATAGAAAATGGGAAAGATCTCGCTGTTCCTTTTTATCTTCCTCCTAAGCTTAGAGAAGAACTAAATAAAGAAATACTAAGACAAAAATCTCCGCTAAACCCCCTCTAGAATTTCTGGTTAAAATCCGATACGCTTCAACGCCTTTATCTTTTCTTTTACTTTTCTTTCATCTACGCGGGTATGATCAAAGCATTGAGTATCAAATCCACTTTTTTACTTTTCGGCATCAAATGACAAAGTTTTGCGACAGAATTTCCCATTCTATAAGATGAAAGATAAAATTTCATAGAATTGATTTTTAAAAAAATTTATAAACTTTTAAAAAGTTATCTAAATTAGTGTCGTTTCTCGTAGATATTATTATCCCAATAACTAGATAGCCCCGCTCGGATTTGAACCGAGGTGTCAGGCTCCAAAGGCCTGCGTGCTTGACCACTACACAACGGGGCTTCTTACTAACTGAATAATAATATGAAATACAAATTATTAATATTAACTCGTGCATCTAAATTGAATGCTATTAGAGGTACTTGTCGCGGGCATTATCGCATTCCTAGGAACTTTCCTGTCAGGCTTCTACTTTATCCCGATACTTGTCAAGATAGGGATGATCGAAACTGACATCAACAAGAGGGGAAAGCCGCTTCTCCCCGCCAGCGGGGGGCTTATCGCAGTTTTCGGGCTACTCTTAGGAGAGATTGCATTGATATTCAGCCTTGATTACTTTGTCACAGCTAACATAAACGTAACTTTTCTGCTGCTGTCACTAATATCGATACTCATCGTCACTTTCATCGGATTCATGGACGACATGGCTGGGGGTAAGATAAGGACCTCTAAAGTCAAGATAAAGGCATTGATAAAAGGCTACTCGGAAGTTGGGGGCGGTTTAAAACAGAGGGAGAAGCTGCTGCTTACGCTGGTGGGAGTTCTACCTCTTATAGCCATAAACTTCGGACCAGCCATCCTAATGATTCCACACATCGGAACGATATATTTCAACCAGATTCTCTTTACATTCATAATCATACCGATAGTCTTCCTGTTCTCTGCGAACGTCTTCAATATGCTCGAAGGGCTGAATGGCTTGAGCCTGCAGATGGGGCTGGTGGCTATAATAGCAATGGGGATACTCTCATTCCATTACGGAGACTACACGGAATTCAGCTTGTCAGCGCTTATGTCCGGAGCTCTTCTGGCTTATCTATACTATGGTAGCTATCCGGCTAAGATGCTCCCTGGAGACAGCTTCACTTACTTTGTAGGAGCTTCTTTCGCGGTGCTTGCGATAGTAGGAAGCACCAAGGCTCTTGCAATTATACTTATCCTTCCTTGGCTGGCTGAATTCATACTCAAAGCTAGAGGGAGATTCCATGTGCATTCCTGGGGGGTATTACAGAAGGATGGAACCCTCTCCTCACCGCATGGAAACAAGGTTTATTCTTTGACCCACCTCTTCCTTAGGACCGGAAAGTTCAAGGAGTGGCAGATAGTCTTTATATTCACCCTTGTAGAGGTTATTTTGGCGTTGGTGGGGCTTGTCGCGTTCTGGTGAATAACTTTATATTCCCGCGGATTCCTTAGTTTAGATATGGAGATAATACCTGTAGGCTCCACCTCTTTTCAGCATGAAGGCTCACTGGATGACCAAAAGTTTTACAGTTTTGCGAAGGAAACGCTGAAAAAGGAGGGCTACAACGTCGTGGAAACGTCATACGTGCAGTTTGGTGGGAACAACTACCATATAGAATGGCTCGCCCAGAAAGCACTTGATGACTACATGGCATACAGGATAAATGTGGTGCTAGACTTCTCAAACATAACCGAAACCAGTGTCATGAAGGAGGGAAAACCGATCAAGGCCAAGACTGGTAAGGTCATAGTACAGCTGGTGTCCACTATTATACTGGACTTTCTCAATAAATGGACTGGCGGCGTGTCTAAATTTGTAAAACCCTTGTATGACCGTATGAACTCAGAGACGATGACCCAAAGGAAGGAAGCCTTTGAAAATGAACTGGATAACATAAAGAATACTTTGCAAAGTTCCCTATCCTTCCAAGCCTCTTAGATTTATCCGAAATTCTTTCAACTGTAAAGAGTTAAATCCGCAGTGCTTTATCTAATTGTAATGAAGAAAGAGATAACCTTCTTGGATGCATTCAAGCTTGTGAACGAGCTGTCATACTTGCAGAATGGGAGGGTGAGAGACGTAAAAAGCAGAAAAAACGAGCTTTTTCTGATGATTTACAGCGGGAGGGAGTACTGGCTAAGGATAGTCCCTGGGAGATTCTTTTCAGTGCAGTTCAACAAGCCAGATGAAACTATCAACTTTCCATTCACATCTAAGCTCAAGGATACGCTTGTAAACAAAAGCGTAGTACTATCATTGCATAAATCTGATAGAATATTGGACATTAAGGTAGGAGATTACCTGTTGATAGCAGAACTATTTTCAAATGGGAATGTTGTGTTGGCAGAGAGAGACAAGATAATTTGGTCAATGTTTGCAAGAAAGTATGGTACACGGGAGATCAAGTCTGGAGAAGAGTATGTCTATCCACCAGGGAAGGCAGATGTCACTACGCTGAACTATGATGGATTCAAGGAGACCATCATGAAGTCAGACAGGGAAAGCATCGTTAAGTGTTTAGCAGTTGACTTGTCATTAGGGGGGGTCTACTCTGAAGAACTGATATTTAGATGCGGGATAGACAAATCCCTAAAGCCGAACGAGGTAAAAGATGAGGCGCTGAACAAACTTTACGAAGAACTGAAAAAAGTCCTTTTAGATGAGGTAAAGCCGAATATCATAAACAAAGAGGTCCTGTCAACTATAGAATTGAAACACCTAAATGGTGAGAAGGTATACTTTGAAAGTATCAATGAAGCTGTCAAATCATTCTTTTCGGAGGAACGAGTGAATAAACCGGAAAGCCGAAAAGAGGAGGCGATATCAAAGGCTGTTGACCAATACAAGGAAAATGTAAGGTTCTTGGAGGAAAATTTCGATAAGATATCGGACATTATAAAAATTGCAAGAGATTCAAGCACATCCCTGGATAAAAGGAGGGGGGAGATCAAAAGACTTGGCTTCGCATTCAGCGATAAATACATAACCAGCGAAGCAAACAAAGGTGTTACAATTGACATAACACAGCCTCTAAGGTACCAGCTGGGAAAGATTTACTCAAAGATAAAGTCCGCTAACTCCCAAATAAAGAGAAGAGAAAATAAGACACAGCTTATTAAAGCAAAAATCAAGAAGGAGGATAAGTGGTATTCAAAGTATATCTGGTTTTTTACATCGAGTGGTATCTTAGGGATACTAGGGAAGAACAATGATCAGAATGTTAGCATAGTGAAAAAATATGCTGAGCCAGGCGACATTGTCTTGCATGCAGATATATTTGGAAGTCCGTTCTGTGTGGTTAAGAGGGAAAAAAATAAGGAGATAACAGAAGAGGACATAAAAGAAGCCGCGAGGATGACCGCTTCATACTCATCGGCCTGGAAGGCGAATGCATCCAATATAGATGTGTACTACGTTGATTCATCGCAGGTGACTTCTTCGCCCCCTGCTGGGGAATACCTAACAAAGGGTTCATTTTATATCTCCGGCAAGAGAAATTATCTAAATAAGGTCGAATTGCATGTGTATCTAAATATTTCTATAGAAGAAGGAGAAATCAAACTTAGCGTATCGCCTGCTAAAAAATCTGAAACTTATTTTTTGTTTAAGCCAGGAAATTCACCAAGAAAAGCCGCAATATCCTTCGTCAGAAAAGAAATCGCAGAAAAGACTGGATATGACATACCCGCGGATGAAATAGATAAAATGCTCCCAAGCGGAGGACTCGAAGTGATCGAAAACAGGGTAATATCAAAGTAATACCAAAACGAATGTTTTAAATGATAAACAAGATCCAAATATTGGGGATTGGATGGTTAAGAAATGGAAATCGAAAAGCTTAACTAGGATATTATCCGAAATTGAGCGTTTCTCTGAGGAAAATAATTATGCAATCATAGTCGAGGGAAAAAGAGATAAAAACGCACTTATAAAGTTTGGGATAAAAGAGGACAAGATAATTCTAGGTGCGTATAAAAACGCGGATAAGATAATAGGAGATATAACAAATTACAATGGTGCTATATTCCTATATGATTTCGACCGAACAGGAAAGCGAAAGACTGAGTATCTATGCTCTGTTATCTACTCAGAGGGTATAAACGTAAACAAATTTTACAGCTCTGAACTTGAGAATGCGGGTATAACGCACATAGAGGAGATCAGTAGTATGCTTGAGGAAGAGCCGAGGCATGTATTTTATACACATGAGTTATAGCACTTTTCAATTCTATACTTTAGCCAATATAGTTAAACAGTAGAGCTCAATGTGCAAAAACGCCAATGAATCCTATAAACTTAAAGCAGTAATCGATTAAGCGCATTCTGTGAAAGTCAACCACTTAGATTTCTGTTCAAAAGAATAAAACTTGAGATTTCCAATCAAAAACGGGTTGAGTTAACTTTATAAAGGTCCATTACCATAATCAATTATGATCCCTGGTGATCCTACGGGGTCGCCAGTGTAATTTTTTTTTTATTATGGAGTACGCCGCTATCCTTATAGAAGCTCATTATTTAGATTTAATTTCTAAAGAATTAGGTTTAAACGGAGACAAACGGATAAATATTAACGATTTGGCCGTAAATATGGCTAAGGAAAACAATTTATGGTGTAAAGAAATATTTTTCTATACCTGCCCGCCATTCCAAAGTTCAAAGCCAACAGCAGATGAATCAAGCAGGAAGGCAAAATATGATAAATTTAAAGACCGGCTTCAAAAAATGAATATAACTGTAAGAGAGGGGCGTTTACAGAAACTAAAAATATTTAATAATGGAAAGCCGGAAGAAAAATTCACAGAAAAGGGTGTTGACACTCTATTTACAATTGATTTATTGAAACTTAAGGAAAAATATGGCATTAAAACAGCGATATTATTAACCTGCGATACCGACTTTGTACCTGTAATAAAAGCCGCAAAGGAAGAAGGAACTAGAGTTATACTTTATTATTATACTGATAATAAAAATAAAACGCGCTTTTCACTCTCTTATTATCTTGCAAATGTCTGTGACTCCAAAGTTTTATTAACCGAGCAATTATTAAAGGCATCGACATTTTCAGGCTGAAAATTTTAATCTTCTTTTTTTAACCTATTATATTTATCTCTACTGATAAATTCAGCCTCGGGCGAGGATCGAACTCGCGGCCTTTTCCTTACCAAGGAAACGCTCTACCACTGAGCCACCGAGGCAAAACAAAAAAAGATTAAGCTTTTAAAGTTAAAAAGGCTTTCAGTTTATCTGAAAGGTAGGTGAATAATTAGTATCCTAGTTAGGTATCATGGACATAAATCTGTTCAATCCAGTATTTGAAGGCCTGGGCGTTTCATTATTGATATCTTATCTGCTCGGAATCGTCCACGGAATAACGCCTGATGAACACACCTGGCCGATAACTTTTTCTTATGCAATCGGGAGTTACGGTGCAACCAAAGGTGCGGAGAGGGGTGCGATATTTTCCCTTGGCTTCACGATCCAGAGAGCATTGATGTCTGAAGTAATATTCCTGCTGATAATGTTCGGATTTCCGCAGATAAAATCGGTGTTTTCATCAGCCATATTCTTTGGCGCTGTTTACATCCTTGTCGGTTTTGTAATGTTCATAGCTGGCAACTACGTAATAACCGGCAACTACTGGCCGCATTTAGAGATAGACAGGCTGATAAATAGAGCGTTCGTGCCAAAGAGTGAGAGACACAAAGACATAGATTTCTACAGCAGAGACGTATCAAGCAAGATGGCACTTGTGCACGGATTGATAGCTGGCTTTGGATTCGGTGCATTCGCGATGATAATCTACTTCATCTTCGTCCCGGCAATGCCAAATGCGTACGTCGCGTTCCTACCAGGCCTGCTGTTCGGTTTAGGGACTATGACGATGCAATTCGCGTTTGGTGCGGTTTTTGGTACTTGGATAACGAAAGTGAAAAAGGTTACAAAGGAAGGGCTTCAATTCCTGGCGAGATACATGTCATCCCACGTGCTTGTTTACGGGGGATTAGCCTTTCTGGTAGCAGGGGTGTTGGTCATACTGTTCCCGCAGATAAACAACTTTGCGATCCTAACACCTTTGGAGGTACATAACCTCCATAATCTAGGCATAGGATTCTTCATTGTGATATTTGTGGTGGTAGTTATAGGCATAGCATCTTATGAGAAAGGCATAAAGCTCGTGCTGAACAGGAAAAAATTCAAATCTACTTAGCTGAATGTTCTATTATAAATGATTCGAGCTTCTTTTGCTTGGCCAAGTTAGTTATAAAGCCGGCCACCTTGTTCCTGACGATTTTGCTCTCTGGAAAGAGTTCCTTGATCATCTCCTTATTTGTTTCAAAGTTATCAGTGAAAAGAAATCTCCTTAGCTTAAGCACTTCTAGCGTATACTGCCTTGTTGTCTTGCCTCTTATTCTTCCCATAATTTTAAACAGAGCGGACTAAACTATGTCCTCTTCAGAAACGATCACAAAGTCACTGACTGAGATGACTGAATTGTAAGGGACTTCGTAGTTGCCAGATTCGTCCTTCTCAAGCTGGAACGATGAAGCATAGCTTGTGGGCGACTTTAAAGTTAGATAAACCAGCTCTCCAGTTCTAACCTCGTATATCAAATCAGCCACTATACCTAGCTTCTTTCCGCTCTTGCCAACGACCGGCTTGCCAACTATTGCCCTAGCATCAACCCTCTCATTCTTACCTTCTGCACTCTTGGTTTCCATGGCATTTAAGTAGAATTTTTTATATTTAACCCTTTCTAAAGCCTCCAAATAAGGTAATTTATGGGTACAGTTCTAACAATAATCAGACAGTAATGTCCTATCAAAGGATCTAAAATAAGTTTATAAATCAAATTTCCATTATTAGAGTATGGAAGACCTGCCGAAGTTAGAGGATTGCGACTACTTCAAAAAATCGACAATAAACTACAATGGCGAGAGTAGCAGGGTATTCATATACAAGCTTAAATCATCTAAGTCTTATACATTCAGATTTGCCTGCCCCTCATGCGGATTTAATAACAACTTTAATTCTGATCTGACTACCATGAAGAAGAAAGAAAACGGGAAAAACAAGGAGTACATACCCATAAAGTGCAGCAAATGCGGTACGGAATATCTAATCGAAAAGTTTAAAGTGCCTAGCAAAGTAAAGAGCAAAGTATGAATGTGCTTTTGGATACGACAATTAAGCTAGTGAGGGATTTTGAGCTTGAAAACCTGGATAAAGAAGGGCAGAATTTCTTAATCGATGAAAACCTTCTGAACAAGGAGATAGAATCGGCTGACTTAAACAAAAAAGATGTAGTGCTGGATATCGGCGCTGGATTCGGGTACATAACTGAGAGGGCGGCCAAGCTATGCAGTGTTGTAGCCATAGAGAAGGATTTCAGGTTATACTCTTACCTTGTAAGCACTTTCGAGCTGAATAAGAATGTAGTGTTGATCAACAACGACATTACCGACATGATTCTCCCTAGATTTACCAAGATCGTGTCGAATCCGCCTTACAACATAGTGGACAGGATACTCCTGAAGATATCAAGGTATGAGTTCGTTAACGGAGTGATGATACTGCCGAACACTTTGGCCAATAGCCTGACTGAAGGAGTGAACGAAACCGTGCTTTCTTTCTCTCTGAAGCAATTCATGGACTTTAAGGTGATATGTGAAGTGGAAAAAGACAAGTTCTATCCGCCGCCTAGGATAACGAGCAAGATGGTGTGGGTCGGGAGGAGAAGAACTGATATAGTGCAGAAGGTTCTTGATAGATCTGACTCGCTTGTCAAAAATGCAATACTTGAAGCGGATAGTGAGATGAACTCCAAGACAAAGAGAAACAGCAAGGACTACCTGCTGGAGAGGATAAGCGACATAGAAGGCATCTCAAGGAAGACGATCAAGCAGCTGAACTTAAAGGAACTCTCCACGCTCGTTAAATTTATCAGAGACAACTACTGAGCTTTCTGTTTTATAGTCTCATTTATATCTATGCTTACTGCTCTACTTATTCCTGAATCATCCATGTAGACCCCGTAGGCCTTATCTACATTCAATATGGTCGTGTCATTGTGTGAGATTATTATGAATTGCGCCCCCTCCGAGAAATTCTTGAGCAAGGAAGAGAATTTGGAGGCATTCACCGAGTCAAGGGCTGCATCTACCTCATCCAATACATAGAATTGAGAACCGGTCAATTTTGACATAGCTAAAAGCAGGCATATCGCGACAATAGACTGCTCTCCGCCGCTTAACCCGACTATAGAATGCACTTTCTTATTAGGAAGATCGACTCTCACATCCAGCCCAGTTCCAAATACATCCTCCGAATTCTCCGGTATAAGGCTAGCATGGCCTCCAGTCACAAAGTTGAAGGTTTTATCGAATATGTCATTAAGAACTGAGAGGGTGTCCATCAGTGCTTGCAACTTCTTTTGGTCAATGTCTCTTATCACATCAAGAAGCTTCTGCTTTTCGCCGTTCAATATGTCCAATTGAGCCTTATTCTCATTAAACTTAGCCAGCGCTTCATCGTACTTGGATACCGCTAGTTCATTTATAGGCCCAAAATTATCGACCTTCCTTGTCATGCTGTTCAGTCTGCTCTGTACATTCTGTAGATCATCTTTCTCCTCTAAGCTTATTCCACTTAAGTCGTACGCTTTCATCTCCTCTTCAAGTGTCTCCAATTTCGCAGTTATCCCCGCTTTCTTCAGGTTTAGCTCATTAAGTTGATTCACAAACTTCTGGTTATCCTGGCTAAGGCCGTCTATTTGCTTGTCGATCTTAGTCAGGTCGGACATCAGTTCCTCCCTTCTTCTCCTGAGGCTGATCAGGGTCTTCGATTTTGATTCAACCTCCGCCTTAGATGCCTCTAGGTCTTTTTCCAGGCTGCCCAGCTTTCCTTTTAGTTGAGAAACCTCAGACTCGAACTTTGACCTCTCTTTCGCTAATTCCTGCAGCCTTCTCGCGGTATTGTTGAGCTCAAACTTCAAGATATTTTCTATCTTATTAGATGAATTGGCAATCTTGATCTCCAGCTCCTTTATCTCCTTGTCTAGTATGTCTATCTCAGCCTTATAGTTCTTCTGATCCGCTGCTGGAGTTTCGAACATCCTCAGAGACTCTATCAGCTTTGCCCTACTTTCTTCTAACTCTGAGATTTTCTTGCTTATGTCTCCTTCTGAACCTGACAGGGTCTTGACGCTAGACTGGGCTTCATTAAGTTCCCTCTCGACCTCCTTCAGCTTCTGCTCCGAATAGTTTATCCTTGACAGCAGGAAATTCAGCTCACCATCTTTCTTTGACAGCTTCTCTGAAAGCTCATTCTTCTCTGCGTTTTGCTTTTCCAGATCCCTTGTCAATTCCGAAATGCTTCTGTTCAATGCCAATGTGTCGGACCTGTTAGAAGATCCACCAGATATCACGCCATTCTTCTCAAATACAGTGCCGTCTAGCGTGACCATCCTGTACTTGCCTATCACCTTCTTTGCATTCTGGAATGAGTCGAACAGCACTGTGTCTGAAAGCGCAAACCTAACTGCACCTTCGAACTTCTGATCGTACTCCACAAGGTTTATCAAATAATCTATGACTCCCGTTTCGCCAGGCCTGCCGCTGACAGGGAAGTATATAATTTTATTCAATGGTATGAAGGAGAATGAGCCAAGCCTGTTGCTCTTAAGCACTTCTATCGCCTTGGAAGCCGTGTCCTCCGTGTCTACTACGATGAAGTCGGCTCTCCTGCCAATTGCATTGAATATGGCCTCGGAATGACTGATATCCTTAACCCTAAAGAGCTGCGATAGAGTGCCGTATACTCCCGGAAGAGAAGCACTGAGCTTGCTGGAAACCTCTACCGCCCTGCTGTACTCAAACATGCTTGATCTCTTTGAGATCAGGCTCTGCTCTATGTTCTTTATCGACCTCTCATGCTGGGAAAGCTCAGACCTAAGCCTTTCCACCTCTGACTTAAGCTCTGAAAATTTTATTGTAGATGAATTCTTTTCTGCCGTTAGGCTTGCCTTTGACTCACTGAGGGTTGCTATTTTCTCCTGTTTTTCCAGAAGCTTGGGGTAATTTGACAGCGCTAGCTTATAGTCATAGAGCTCCTTGTTTATCTTTCCGAGCTCCTTCTCCAGGTCCTCTACCTTCGCATGATAATTCTCTGCCTTGGATGAGATCTTATCAAGCTCAACCCTCTTCTCCTCTAGGGACCTCAATGTTTTCGTATCCCTCCCTATCATTCCGTTCTCTGCTTCTATCTGTTTTTCTATATCCTCCTTCGAGGATTCAAGGTTCTTTATTGTGCTTGCTATTTGGTTTAATTGCTCCGCATCAGTATTGCTGAGAATTCTTAGTCTACCAACTTCGCCCTCCAACGACCTGTAATTTTCCTCTGCCTCTGAGATTTCCTTCTCTCCTTCTTCGCCCGCCTTTAGGTTTATATCTTCTATCTCTCTGTTGATGTCGCTCTTCTTCTTGGCTAACTCCTCTATCTCCCTCTCAAGACCGCCAGATTTGCCTTTTATTACGTCATACTCTGCTTGTAATGATGCTAAATCCTTGTCGATGCTTTGTTTCCTCAGAAGCAGTGATTTGACCTTCAGAGTCCTCTGCTGCTCTTTAAGCTCCTTGAACTCATCGGCTCTTTTCTTCTCTTCGTTCAGCTGGTCCATGAATCGCTGTCTTTCCTTCTGCATCATTTCTATCTTGTTTATGTTTTCATCAACCTTCTTCATCTCGTCTATGCTTTTCTCCTTTTTCTCCTCAAACACGCTTATCCCAGAGAGGCTCTTTATTATCTCAAGCTTCTCCTCGGGCTGAAGAGAGGTTATCTCCAGTATCTCTCCCTGCGGAACTATGTTGAAGTTGTTCTTATCAAGTTTAACCTCCGCCAGAAGATTGAGTATCTCTTCCCTTGTCGAGGCTCTCCCATTGACTCTGAATGCGCTCTTTCCGCTCTTGTCAACCTTCCTCATCAACGCAACTTCCCTTTCTTCCGTGCTTTTGAAGCTGCCATCTGAGTTGTCCAGGGTAAGCTTAACGTACGCTGTCTCGGCAGGCTTCTGCTTCTTTCCGCCGTTGAACACCAGGTCCGAGAGCATCTCGCTTCTCATTTCCTTCTTTGAGGATTCTCCAAGCACAAACATTATCGCGTCTATTATGTTGCTCTTCCCAGAACCATTTGCCCCGACTATCGCGTTTATAGTCTTAGTGAAGGTGAACTTATTTGAGCCCGAGAAAGACTTGAAGTTGTTCAGCTCTATCTCTTTTATATAGGTCATTTTGTACTCCTGCTAGTATATGGACTGATGAACATACAATTCACAAACACTTTGTATTTATTAAACTTTTATCTGTGTCCAGATACAAGGCAGCATCTGTCTCGAAATTGCAAAATTTTTACTGGAGTTCGCTTCACTTTGAATGCGCTTCTATAAGATTCTTGAACTTGTCTACCAGATAATCGCCCCTTATGCTCACTACGACCTCTGAGCTTGGGTGCACATCCTTGTCATTCTGTGTGAAAATGAACACTGTCTTACCGTCGACGATTATGAATCTGCCTAAGTCTATGTTAAGTTTCGTGAACTTGCCTACCCTGTTTATTTCGTGCTCCAGCTCTTCCTTCAGCTGCTCTATCGGTGCGTATACCTTGACGCTCACGCCCTTCGCCTTTGCTTCGGCTAAAGCCCTGTTAAGGGACCTTATCTTCTGCTCTAATGACTTTTCAGTGCTCACTATCAAAACCTCATCCTTTGCAGTCCTTATCTCGTTCTTTATCTTCATGAAAGCTGATGGCAGACCTTGGTAGGCTGATGCAACTTCTCCTTCCTTCACGAAGGTTATGCCTTTCTCGTACAGCTTCTGCAGATCCTTCAAAACCTCGCTGTCCTTGAGCTTCTCTATCTTCTCCACCTGTGCCTTATAGCCCTCTTCAGTCTTCTCCTTCATATTCGCAAGCAATTCGGATGGGGGAGTAGCCTTGTAAGTTATGGGCTTGCCTAATTCTCTGACAACAAAACCGGCGTTCTCCAACGAAACGAGTATATCGTAGGATCTTGACTTTGGTATGTTCGCTAGATCACTGAGCTTGCCGTTTGTGGACTTGCCCTGCGAAAGCAGCGCAAGCCATATCTTGGCCTCATACATGTTCAAACCGAACATCCTTCTGACTTTCCCTATGTAATCTTCACTAAAAGACAATGGCATATAACCTCCCCACTACTCAATAGTTATTAAATGGAATAAAACAATTACCAATATATAAAGTTTTACTACTAAGTTATACGATTAATGAATAGTTTCTCGTATTTAAGTATGACGCAGAAGAACGCTTTTATTATAGGTGAGAGAAGGAAGAGATTATGAGTTTGATAAGGAAAGTCTTTGGAATCAAGGAGCCGGACTTTAACATATTGGATGAAGAAGACCGAAAAGAATTCAGATACGGAATAGTCACTTACTCAAGGATATTCAAGGGCGGAAAAATCTATACAAATGCTTATTGGGACTTCTTTGCACCGTTGCCAAGCTTGTATGCCACGCCTAAGGTGCTTATGATAGGCCTTGGGGGTGGAACGATACTCTTCCAGTTCGAAAAACTATACGGTAGCAAGGCTTCGCTTACGGCAGTGGAAGTCGATCCAAAGGTAGCTGAGTTATACAGGAAGTTCATGTCCGACAATGATGTTCATGCAGAGATTATACTTGCAGACGGGTCAAAATATATAGACACACATCGAGGATATGACATAGTGATCCTAGATGCGTACATATCTGACTATATACCTAAGCCTTTCTTGACCGAGAAGTTCGTAAACAGCGCATACGAAGCACTGAACCAAGAGGGGATACTAGCGATAAACTACGCGATGAGCATAAAAGACATGCTCTATTTCAACAGTTATATAGGGAAGTTGGAGAAGAGATTCAATGTATACAGAGTGTCCAGCAGTATACTATCTGGAAACACGATAATAATCTGCTCTAAAGGCATGAAAAAAGCGGAGATAATCGAAAAAGTAAGGAGAAACTTTGACGCAAAATCTGGAGGAGAACATGTGCTCAAAGCGTATGAGAGCATGAATTGAAGGTCATACATCTACAACGACCATTGCCTTATACGCGCCTTCCTTTCTCCCAACCTTCAGCCTGTGCATTGATATCCCCTTCACATCAACCACTACGTCATGTGTCTTAGGATCTATCTTTGAGCCCTTGCATATGCACTTTAGCAGATACCTGTTTTCATTCAGCCTCTTAATCGATACCTTAAACCTGCTGAAGACCAGCCTTTCAACGTCCTTCAGCATTAAGATCTCATGAAGAAACGAGAAAAGCAGCTGATCCGCATCACGTGCTTCAACTGTTATATTCCTTTCTTTTTCCGCTTTTACCCTGTCTAGCCTGTTCACCATCACGTTCTCCAGAGCATACGCACAGTTTTCGAATAGCTTGTCCATGGTTTCACCACCCGCTTCGAAAGCCACATCAGCACTGGTTATGTTGTCCAAAAACCTGTAGTTTCTCTTGATCTTTGCCATTTTAGTCATCCCTTTATTACGCCGAGCGGAAGGAACTTTGCCACTTTCCTGGATATTCCTGCCTTGTCAACGCTTTCAACAACCTCATTGACATCCTTGTACGCTCCTCCGGCTTCTTCTGCTAGGCCAGACAATGAATCTGTATCAACGTAGATCCCACTCTTTATCATCTCCTCCTTTAGCTTCTTTCCGTCGTATTTCTCCTTTGCCTTGTGCCTGCTCATCATCCTTCCCGCTCCGTGGACAGTTGAGCAAAAAGTCTGCCTTGAATTTTCTGAACCGACCAGAAGGTAACTTGCGGTCTGCATGCTCCCGCCTATCAGGACCGGGGATCCATCCTGCCTGTATAATTTTGGTATCTCCTTCCTTCCGGGGTAATAGCTTGCAGTAGCCCCTTTCCTATGAACTAAAAGCTCAAGGTTCTCACCGTCTATTTCGTGCTTCTCTAGTGTAGCCCTGTTATGCGCTACATCATACACGATATCTATACCCAGTGAATCCTCGTCAGACTTGAAAACCTTCGACATCACTTCCCTCACTCTCTGTAGGATTATCTGCTTGTTTGCGAAGCTTATGTTTACACCGCAGCCCATCGCTTTATAGTAATCCTGCCCATCATCCGACAGAAAAGGGACAGCAGCTAGCTCTCGGTCCGGAACTTCTATGTTATACTTTGATTTCATTATGCTCGCGAATGAATTCATATAATCCGAGGCTATCTGGTGCCCTGCTCCTCTTGAGCCGGTATGTACAAGAATCAAAATCTGGTCATCAAATAATCCCCACTTCTTTGCTAACTTATCATCGAACACATTCTCTGGGACTAGGTGCTCGATCTCAAGGTAGTGATTGCCTGATCCAAGCGTCCCTATCTGATTCAATCCCCTCTTTACCGCTGCTTTTGATAGTTTCCCGCTGTCAGCCCATTCTGCATTGCCGTTCAGTTCTATCCTTTCAAGGTCTTCCTTCTTTCCAAACCCGCGCTCAGTAGCCCATCTAGCTCCGCCGTCTGCCAGCTCCTTAAACTCTGGCTCCTTCAGTCTCACCTTGCTCTCTGAGCCCACACCTGACGGTATTGCCTTGAAAAATTCTTCAACTAACGTCTTCAGCTTCGGTTTGACATCCTTTAGCGTAAGGTTAGTCTTTATCAGCCTGACAGAACAGTTTATGTCAAATCCTATCATTCCTGGGGAGATTATTCCACCGTTGTTTACGTCAAATGCAGCCACTGTGCCTATCGGGGCGCCGTAGCCTGAATGTGCATCTGGCATCAATATTATCTCTTTCTCTGCGCCAGGTAAGGTCGCAACATTTGCTGCCTGATCGTATACCTGGGGATCAAGATTCTTTATTAGGTTCTCAGTTCCAAAAAGTCGTATTGGAACTCTCATGCCTTCTTTGAAGCTTTTATCAATGACCCACTCTAAATCCCCAACCCTTTTTGCTTCCATTAATTTATATTAACATACCCGCGGATATAATAGTTATTTGATGACTCTTAAATTGTGAGAGGGGGTAAAAGTAAGGTTATGTTAGAAGATGTAAGTATACACTACAATGAGATAGCCTTGAAGGGAAGGAACCGGAGAGGCTTTGAGAAGCTTCTTGATAAGGAGATATACAGGACTTTTCACAAGAGACCAGAGAAGATATGGGGCAGACTACTATTGAGGGGTGTGGATGAGAAAGACGCCGACCGACTCGCCTTACTTCCTGGGATCGCGTGGTTCGGAAGGACTGAGATAATAGAGAGAGACCTTGAAAAACTTAAAAAGGCGGTCAAAGCGCTGGAAGCCCAGTATGGACCAATGAACATAGATGTGAGGAGGATAGATAAGTCATATGAAAAAACATCGCTTGATATAAGGAACTACTTAATAAAAGAAGTTGGGGGAGAAGAGAGTGGGCAGAAAGTAAGAATTGAGATATTCAAGGACAATTTTACGGTCAACTATGACATCAAAAGAGGGATAGGCGGATTGCCTATAGACCCAAAGAATAAAGTGCTGTCGTTATTTTCAGGAGGAATTGACTCTTCGGTTGTTCCATTCGAACTGATGAAGAGGGGGATGTCTGTTGATTTGCTGCACGTCCATGCCTTTAATGACCCGGACCTAGCTCTGGATTCGAAGATAAAAGGAATACTTGAGAGAATAAAGGGGGTAAACGACTTCAAACTATATCTTGTGCCTTTCTATGTTTTCTCTATCAAGGCCTCCGCAGCCCCGCCCAGGTACGAACTGGTTCTATTCAAGAGATTCCTTCTGAAGCTTGCAGAAAGGCTCGCAAATGAGATGGGATACAAGGCAATTGCGACCGGGGATTCCCTCTCCCAGGTTGCCTCCCAAACGCTTGACAATCTAAGAGCTGAAAGCAGCGGGGTTGAGACACTTATCTTGAGGCCATTCACCACTGTAAACAAGGAAGAGATAATCAAACTAGCAATGAGGTACGGGACATATGATCTATCTATACAGCCATACAAAGACTGCTGTTCCATAGTTTCGAAGCATCCGGCTACAAATGCGAAATCAGAGGTAATAGAGAGGCTGTCTAAGGAAATAGATCTTGACGGGATAGTGGATGAAAGCATGAAACAGATGAAGGTCAAGGAATTCTCCTTTGACTAGCTTGTTTTCTTCCTGAAGCTGTCGTATATGTAAAGCTGCGCATATCCCGCGAACTCGCCGAAATACTCCCTCATTTTCTCATTTATCGCCCTATAGGATTTTAAACCACCTACCATGTTTGAGTATTTCTCCTTCAGAGCCCTCTCTATCCACACATCCATAGGGAAATATGATAATCTATGAAGACCATACAGCATCACACAGTCAAGAACCTTAGGACCTACGCCATGAATCGAAAGAAGGTGCTTTACAAGCTCCTCGTCTTCTATTTCTTCATTTATATTTGTCTCACTGAAATGTTTAGCCGCAGCAATCACAAACTTTGATCTAAATCCCAGTCTTGCTTCAGCTGTGAGATCTGGCCTGGCGGAGATACTATTCGCCCTGGGGAATGTGTAGAGTTTCTTACCGTTAACCTCTACCTCTTCACCATATATCTTCGACAGAGTCTGCACTCTTTTCTTTATAAGGTTTATGTTTGATTGTATGGATAGAATGAAGCCGAGTGTCGAAGGCCAAAGCCCATCCTCCACAACCCTTAAGCCTGCCGATTTTCTTATCGCCTCTGATATGAAATCATCCTTGCTTATCTCTTTGTTTATCCTCTGAATATCATCATTCAAACCCAGTAGTCTTTTTATCTCCTTTTCGCCCGCTCCATCTGCTTCTAAAGTATTTCGATCAGTTTGCTTTGCAGTTATCGGATTCCCGACCAGCCTGATCCACCTACCCTCCAATTTGAACCAAGAAAAAGTCTGGCCAGCGGATAGAGTCGCATCCAAGGAGAAGTTGTTTATATTAATCTGCATTCAATAGATAACAAGCACATCATTTAAATTTGTTGACTGACAACTCTTACTGATGCTGGGTTGGCTGAGTGGTTAAAGCGCCGGTCTTGAGAACCGGTTTCCGCAAGGATTCACAGGTTCGAATCCTGTACCCAGCGATGGTTAATGTTCTAAAATTTATTATATTAATTTAATAAGTTCATGATCAAGATCTTGCCGCAGACCGACAATGCTTGCGGATTTTGGAATGCCTTTTTCATAGCCATCATTGTAAGAGTGAAATCTGATTTTACTACTTTTTTGAAATCTCCTGAATCGCCATTCATGCCAGAAGGTATATCTATGCTGATTCTTTTAGCATCTGAATCATTTATCGAATCAATTAAATCGGCAGCTAAGGTAGGCAGATCACCATGAAAACCGGTACCGAAAAGCTCTACCACCAAAATATCCGCATCTTTTATATCCTCCTTTATGCTGTTTAAAGCAGCTGAATCAGAAATGAATTTGACTGAAATATCTTTGATATCACTTATAAGGTAAAGGAAAACTTTCGGGTTTTCTTTCAATTCCTCCGGTTTTCCTACAACAATAACTTCAATGTTTGAATGGTTCAAATTAAAGAGGTGGAAAGCCGCAGAAAGAGCATCCCCGCCATTGTTTCCAGTGCCTGCTATAAATACCGCTCTTTTAAATTCTATATTCTTATCTATAAAATCGGCCACTAAACGCCCAGCCGTATCCATCATCTTATTTTCAGTCACGCCTCTCTTTTTGGCTTCTTCCTCCATATTTTTGATCTGTGCTACGCTGTAATATTCCATATTTTATTTATTTGCAGCAATCGTATAAATTTGTAGATTCAAAGAAGTGTTCAAATTGATATCTGCAAATATATAGCGAATCGGCAAGAACTTAAACTTATTCTTAAACGCCTCACTACTTCTTCTGTGGCAGAAATTCAGTGTATCCACATCTACCGCATGTGAGCCTGTCCTTATGCTGAGCTAGAAAAACGCCTTCTCCACACTTGGGGCAGGTCTTCCTTAGCCTGACTAACTTATCGCCCTCTATCTTGTAGAGTTTATAGACCTTCTCGCTCTCTCTATTTCTTTTCTTTTTCTTTGGCATCTTCTATCAACCCGTTCTTCTTCAGCACGTACCTGGGCAGAACCGACTTTGCCACTGTCTCATTTGAATACAACTGTGCAACGCCCTTCATCCTCCTAAGCCCAAACATATTCTTTAAAGTAAGCACGACAAGCATGCCATCCTTATATTTTTCAGACAGCTCCTTCCTCGCGTCCAGTAGTTTGACCTTTTCGCCTTTCTCGAAATCCACGTAAAAATCTACTGTCTTACGATCAAAGAACTCATTGCTTGACTCACCGGTGACCTCTAGTTTCATAATTATTCTATAACCAATGCGTATTTGCCTGGCTTTGTGATCTTAAGATCTGCAGCAACCTTTGAATTCTCCGGGTCAATAACATCAATGACCCCCTTCCACTTCGCCGACAGGTCATCGCTTCCGCAGATTTCGCACTTCCTCCCCTCCGTTATGTGGCCACAGACTCTGCAGGCTTTCTCAACCATTGTTCCTCTCCCCTTTCGCAGCCTTTGCAGCCTTTTTCTTTATTCCCTTCTTCTTGTCAATCTTTCCAAGTCCGGGTGCTCTCATCGTAAGCCCAATCTTCATCTGCCCCTTTGTGGTGATAGCTATTATGCTGGCAGTGACGGTATCGCCGATCTTTATCGATTCCTTTGTCTTTCTGCCGACCAGTGCGTTCTTGCTGAAGTCTACGTAATCATCCATGGTCTGCGATATAAACGCAAGCCCATCCACAGGTCCTACATTAACTGTAGCGCCTATCTCACTGATATTGACAACTTGCCCCTTTACAACCTCATGCAGGGTGGGTGTATAGCCTAATAGTTTAAAGGTAGCCGGGTAGTATGCTGAGGGATCCTCAGGTATTATTATCCCCTCGTCTATCGAGTCTATGCTTACTAGCCCTAAGAGCAGAGATTTCCCCTCTATTATCTTCCCTATGAAATCTTCGTGTATCTTAAGCCGTATGGCCTCATCTAACGGCTGCTCCTCCGCCCTAGGGGGGACCCTTATCTTCGATTTTAAAGTCAAAATCTCGTACATAGTTTATCTCCAACTAATTTAATGTTCTTGTATGCTTTTATATATATTTATAGATTTCTTCGATTTGATATGAGAAACCTAAACAAGCTCAGACTGACTTTAGTCGGGTGCGGAGCACTTGGATCAGCTATACTGCAGCTTATTGGCAGGCTTGATTTCGGAGAGGTAGATATAATTGACGGCGATATAGTCACCGAGACCAATGTGAAAACGCAGGTTCTCTATGATATTCGTGACACAAAGACAGTAAACTACAAGGCTGATGTCGCAAGGCTTAAGTTTGAGGATATAAACAGCAGGACTAGGTTCAAAAGTCTCCCCTTTTACCTGACTTTGGGGAACGCTGAGGAAGCCCTCAAAGGCAGCGACCTTGTGATAGACACGACAGACAACACCAAAACAAGGCTGATTGTGAACCAGATCTGCGTCTTTAACGGCATTCCGCT
>JADFAP010000017.1:0-4301 GCA_015121965.1 Candidatus Acidifodinimicrobium mancum | reverse complement strand
GACCAGCGCTGCTATTGATATTATGTATTCGCTTCTGTATAACTCCCTCGTCTTGCCTGCCTTCATAAGATTAACATGCACTTCTACTTTAAAAATTTACTATACTATTCCATATTGTTTTTAATGCGTAGATAATATACAATTTGTTAAGTAGCCCCGCTCACAAAACAATTAGCAGATTTTTGCTTTGTTTTTCTGCGCCCCGCATTCTGCTGCCTTTCGCTGATTATATTAGAGGGGGTTAGACCTACGCAAAAGTGTTTAAATATAAGCAGATAGAATTAATATTATGATAAGCGAAATTCTGTTCGCTGTTAACAACACGACGAAGACTGTTGTCGCACCAATAACTACCACTTCAATACTATATGGTAGTATAGAGTCCTTCGTCTTCCCATTCCTCCTCGTTTTTGCGATAGTTTATGGCGTCCTTGAGAGGAGCGAGATATTCAAGGGAAAGAGGGACATAAACTCGATAATAGCACTTGTTCTTGCTGTGATCTTTGCTACCACGAACTATGCTTTGAAGCTTACCTATATCATTCTACCTATCGTTGGTGTACTAGCGGTAGTTATATTCATGATAATAATGCTCTTTTCTATGGCTTCTGTAGGCTTCGGAGGAGGCAATGGGATGAAGCTTGGAAACAGATCCAAAGCACTGATAGGCGTACTCGTGCTGATAATAGGGATAATCCTCCTTATTTGGATATTGAGCCCATCCAACCTAACGATAAGTAACTTCACAAACTACCTGCCGTACTTGGCTATACTCGTAATTTTTGGAGCGATAATATACTTCATTTCAAGGTAAATAAAAGCTCTCAACAAATTCTACTAAAAAAATCAAATTGGAAAACCTTTAAATACAGTTGAATTCATATAACTAATATGGTAGTCGACGCAGGCTCACTGTACACGACATTGAGTAATTCGTTGCAGCTAATCACTCCTCCAAATGTTAGCAATCCTGTGGAGTTTTGGCTGGCCTTCCTTCTTCTTTTAGCTATAATAAACACTGCTTTGAAGCAGGTTCCGTTCTTTAAAGATGCAAGCAAAAATGGGAAGGTAGCTGCTGGCTTAATATCACTTATAATATCATATTTCGCTGTAACCGTAGCATGGGTAAGCCCTACGATCGTATACTTCTCCTCGACCCTTGGCATAACAGCACTTATAATGGTCGCGCTGCTTGTAGTCGTTGCGCTAGTTGGAGTAGACACAAAGAACAGCCCTAAGGCAAAGAGCGCGCTCATGTGGGGAACATTGCTAGTAGGTATGGTGATACTTGTGCTGGGCGGGGGCCTATTCTCATACATATTTACACCGATAAGCTCTAATTCAAACTTCACCTCAATTACCTCTAACATAAACTGGAGTTCGCTGCTGCCAATAATCTTGATAATAGTCATCATTGGCGCAGTATTTGCGTTTGCTTTCAGCGGTGGTGGCTCAAGTAGCGGCGGAAAGAGCCCATAAACAATCCCGATCATGGTATCATTAATAGTGCCTGGATTGTCGTATGTTTTCGTGTTTCTCTTGGTTTTCGCAGTGATATATGGGTTGCTCTCCTACGTAGATATCTTCAAGAGGAGGGACATAAATGCGATAATAGCTCTTAGCGTTGCGCTGATTACGCTCCTCTCAAGCTTCTTTGTGGTGTTCGTGTCCACATATATACCGATGGTGATAGCCGTTGTCCTGGGAATATTCTTCGTGATATTGCTGCTTGCAACAACGCTTACACCTACTAAGAGCGTCACAGCCTACCTGACAAGGAGCCCGCTTGTCGCATTGTTGATCATATTTATAATGCTCTTGTTCAGCCTTGAAGCGTTTGGCACTACTTACAACTTCTTCTCTCCGCCAAGCAATTCTACCGCGATCAATCCGCATATCTCCCCACTACTAAGCGGGGGGCTTAATAGCACCTACATTGTAACCCTGCTGACATCACCTAATGTGCTAGCGTTGATCATCTCGTTCCTTGTCATGATGTTCGGCGTGTATTTCATGACCCGACTCAGGGGCCAATGATCCGTCTGTAAGACTTAAAATCACTGTCAAATAGGGCCAGCCCTTTTGATGTAAACGATAGGCTGAAATTGGAGTATTTTTCCTTGATGCTCTCTACATTGTTTTCCCCTTTGAGCCTGCAGACTGTCACATGCGGGTGAAAATCTTTTTCTGCTTCTATGCCTAAAAGCTTGGAGAGTGCTAGGTTCACATCGCTTAGGTCTGTGGCAACCCTGAAAAACAGGACTGTGGGACTGCCATCCCTGTAAAAAGCGTCCAGCCCTTGTATTGTTATCTCCCGATGAAAGCCCTCATTGATAGCCTCTATCGCATTCTTTATTCTTTCCTCTTCTATATTTGTATCTCCTAAGAAGCGCACCGTTACGTGCATCTTGTCCTTGTCCACGAAAGTTCCATAGACGGATTTCGCTATTTCATTAGAAACCTTATTCAGTACTTCCTTCTCTTTCTCAGGCATCTCCAAAGCTATGAACAATCTTTTCATGCTTTTAGCTACTGGTAAACAGACTCTACAACGTCTATTCCGCCCTTCCCACTTATGTCATACCCGCGTATTATATTGTACCAGGTCTGCTCACCTTGATAGTTCTTGAATATTGACGGCGCAAATTTAGTCGCGGCAAGCACTGCCGCTAAAGTACCCTTGTTCTTTATACCGCTGATCAGGATGATCACTTTGCTCTTATCGTATGGGTTCCTTATCCTCTCGATTATCCCCTCATTCTCGTTGCCGTATATGCTGTCTCTGTACTTCAGCATCCAGCCCTCCTCCTTGAAGAACTTGACAGGCAGGAAATTATTGATGTCTCTGGTGACCAAGTTTGTCACTGGACCACCTACAAGGATCAAATCGTTCTTGAAAAGATTCCTTGAGATCACATCAGTATCTAATACTATTGGGAAATCCTTTGGAAGCGAGACATATCTACCTAAGAACATGCCCAGATACACTGCATAATTAGTATCCTTCGCTATAGCCTTATACTCTCCGTGTGGATCCGAAGAACCGACACATATCAAGCCGTTGAATGTACCATTGTCAATGAAAGTGTTGTAGAAGCGTTTGACGTTACTGTCCATGTCAGCTATGTTCATCAGGCTGCTGCTCCTTAGAGTGGGATTCACATCGAATGCTAAGGAGCCCACGACTTTCTCATACAGCGTACCCTTGGAGCCGCTTCTTATTTCACGTAGGATGCCCTCATCAATCATCAGATTAACCAGCGATTCTGCCTCTTTTTTCTTGATTTTTGCCTGCCTGATTATGTGCTGCATGTCCAAAGGCTTGTTTGACAGTGCGTCTAGAATTCCTATTGCTTTCTTGTCTATCAGTCGCCTGATCTTTGATTGGTCCTCCACAAGCGCAGTGTCATTGTAGAATAAATCGCTCCTAACTCGTCTGATAATCTCTCCTCGCATAATATAAATAATGATATTATCTACATATTAACCTTTAAATAGTTTAGCCTATCATCTATTCTTTTTATGTGCGGTATAATCGCCTACGCTGGAGAGGATAACGCAGTTCCATATCTTGTTGACGGCATAAGAAATCTCGAATATAGGGGGTACGACAGTGCAGGCTGCGCCCTTGATAGAGGAGACAATCTTATAATAAAGAAGGACGTCGGAAGCGTAAACAGCGTTATAAGGAACTATCAGATCGAACAGCAAAACGCAAATAGAGGCGTCTTCCACACAAGATGGGCAACGCATGGTGGAGTAAGTATCGAGAACGCGCACCCTATATCCGACTGCTCGGGAGACATAGCGGTGGTTCACAACGGAATAGTTGAGAATTGGGATAAGATCAAGGAAACACTCACTAATCACAAATTCTCAACGGAGACCGATACGGAAGTCATCCCTCACTTAATAGAGGAAAAGATGATGGAGGGAAAGGGCTTCAAGGAAGCTGTAAAAGAGACAGCTCTGAAACTGGAAGGTGCGTCGTCCTTTGTTGTATTAAACCGAAAGGAAAAAGATATGATAGCGATCAAAAAGGGATCTCCGCTTGTGATTGGGGTGGGTAAAAAGGGAACCTTCATTTCAAGCGATGTGCAGTCATTCCTGAAGCATACGAATAAGGTAGTTTACTTGCATGATAATGATTTAGTGACGTTCAATGCCGCAGGCTATACAGTGGAGAACTTGGCAGACCCAAACATAACGCACAAGGTTGACACGGTGGACTTGGATTACAGTTCTGTAGAAAAGGGGAAATTTGAACACTATATGCAGAAGGAGATATACGAGCAGATAGG
>JADFAP010000023.1 GCA_015121965.1 Candidatus Acidifodinimicrobium mancum | reverse complement strand
TGCGAAAGATGCACTAGGCTGGTCAAGTATAGGAATAGCATAGAAAGCGGCTGGAGGCGGCCTATCACCGGGTTTGGTGACTTTAACGCTAGGTTAGTTATTGTCGGGCCGGCGCCGAGTCTTTACGGCGGAAACAGAACCGGCAGAGTATTCACAGGCGATAGGTCAGGGGAGTTCCTGTTCAAAGCACTCTATGAAGCTGGTTTCTCTAGCTCTCCAATTTCTAAAGATTCGGATGATGGCTTAAGGCTTAAAGACTGCTACATTACCGACATAGTAAAGTGCCCCCCTCCAGACAATAAGCCTTTGAAAAGCGAGATAGAGAACTGCAGCTTCTACATAAATTCAGAGCTAGATCTTCTGAAGAAAAAGAAGGTAATACTAGCCTTGGGGAGCATCGCATTTAACGGCGTTAAGTCTTATCTGTCCTCTAAAGGATTCGGTATAAGCAGAATAGTGTTCAAGCATAATTTCAATTACAAGTTTGGTGATCTGTTCTTGTTTAGCTCTTTCCACCCAAGTCCAAGGAATACGAACACTCACAAATTGGAGTATAAGGATTTCGTCAACCTCCTCTTGTTCATAAAAGCTAACTATCTTCAGGATTAATTACGTTCAAGATTCTATGACCGTTTCCGAAAAATTAAGTTAAGATCCTAATCTAGCCTGTCTAGGTTTAGATATATCTCAGACAACAGTACGATGATGTTCGGCAGCGGCATGGGGAGAAGAACAGCCGCGTTCCTCGTGTCTATGGTATATCTAGAGACTCCATCCCAAAGAAAATAAGTTGATTTGAATTCTCTAATAGCTTTTCTGTAGTCTATTATATTTAGGTTGTAGCTTAGTGATGAAAATAGTAAATCTATGTCCCATGCCTTCAATCGATCGTCATTGCTCTTGTACACTTGCTCCGAATCTATAAGGTATACTTTTTTGTCTTTTTCATTCAGTATGAAGTTGTCTATCTTTGAGTCGCCTAAGACATAGCCATGAGAGTGAAGATTATACATCAGCTCTCCTAGCAATTTAGTTTCCTTGTATGGTGGATTGCCTTCTATGTACTCCTTCTCTAGAGTAAGATCTTCCTTGTTGTATCTTATAATTTTTGGTAGATTCACTCCTTCTATTTTTTCATTGTACAACTCTAACTCTCTCTCAAGCCTGCTCTCTGGCGAGCTTGTCATTGGGTAGGAGGTATTAGCTATTAGAGGAACTATCTGCCACTTAAATGAACTGTAATCATTATACCTCTTTATCACTGTCTTTACACCGTCTTCCTCTTTTAGATACACCTGACCTTTCAGATACTGTTGCCCCATATATCATTACTATAAGCTTTCCGTGCTTATAATTATTTAATAATGTTTAAATAGTTAAAATTTTTAGTGTACATATGAAGGATAATAAAAACCGCGTTTCTTCTTTCTTTAAGCCTCTATTCGGCCTCCTTCATGATCAGTACATAAATTATGTGCCTTCTTACGGAAATAGCTTTTTCTTCACAATAGGCATCTATCTGCTTGAGGTTTTTGTCATACTAGGCATAACGGGCATAATAATGCTTATCTTCGGGCCATATTGGTGGGATCTTAACCCAGCAGGTGTGTTCCTACGCAGTATCCATCTATGGGCCGCCGAGGCGTTCGTCACCCTATTATTTTTACATGTAGTCGTCAATTTCTCCACGTCTGCATTTAAAAAGAAAAAATTAGTCTGGATCATAGGGAGCATTTTACTACTGTTAGTATTCCTTGAATTTGCATTTGGCTTGGGGGTAGAAGGCGGGCTTATATCACAGTGGAACGACAAGGCTGGCGCTGATCTTTGGAATGGCATGGGGTTGGGGTTTTGGGTGAACCCATTGAATCAGGGCGCAGTGCTTGGCTGGCATGTGGCTATCGTGCCGATCATACTCTTGTCCCTCATATTCCTGCATTATTCCTTGGTTAGAAAGAAAGGGCTTAGCCTTCCGTACAGGAAAGACATACCTTACAAAATGGTCAAAGCAGATCATGCGAAAATGTACAGGAGGATGATTTACATACTCGTAATAATTATCCTTTTTGCAGTTGTCTTCAGCTCCCCTTATATCCCTCCTCTAACAATAAGCCAGGTTGCAAATCAAAGCCCAAACACCGTCGCGGTTACGCTGCTGCAGGAGTTCAACTATTCCTCTGGCACGGCTACGTATTTTGATACTATAAATCCATACACTTTCAACACAAGGAATGTATATGTTTTGAACCCATACGCAACATATGTTAACTTGACTGGCAGTAAGAACCAGGCTGAACCTCTATTCTCTGAGTCTGCTTCCCAGCAAAGTGCTGATTTTGCAGATGCTTATACGTACTTTGAGAATAACGGCTCAGTAACAGCAGGAATTAATTCAACGAATCCGATGATTTCCATGATATCCAGTTTAGTGCAGATGGCTAAGTCTGGTGTATACCAGTCTACAGTTCAAAGTGAGAGCGCAAGCGGTTTAGATCAAACTTACGTTCTGCGTTTCCTGTATGATACTGGCGCTCTCAGTAAGGTAGCTTCAAAGTACGGGTTGAGAACTGCTCAGTATGGGATGCTGAAGGTAGGCGCTCCGCCTTGGTCAATAGAGTATTGGCTTGCTCCATATAACCTTCTGGAGGTTGAAACAGCAAACATACCGTGGTGGAGTGATTTGGAGAACGGACTTGTGGCCTTCCTGATATTTCTGATATTCATGTTTCTGCCGTTTATACCCTATCTGAACGAGGTTCCGGACAGGCTTAAGCTTTACAAGCTGTTCTGGAATAGGTACACCAACCCAGAGATGAGGAAGAAGAAAAAGAAGAGGTAAACTCTCCTTGATAAAAGCTTAAATAATGGTTCATTTCATTGAATTTTAATGGTTTACATCAGTTACATTAATGAAGTATATAGAGACAAAAGCCTAGAAAATAGATTGATGATTGATGTCACAGGTTTTAGAGATAAGTATACGGTGAGAGCGTTGAATGTTTACGATAAAAAGATGGAAGAATTGAAGCTTAGTTCTCTGCAGAAATTCTTGCTTTCTCATATAGGGTTTGCAAGGATAGGAAAGCGTAGATATCCCGATTGGGCAGACGAAATCCCATTCTATGTTTACAGGTGCCGCTTGCAGAAGGAAGAGTTCTTTGTGGATTATATTCATGGCTATAATAATCGTCTGGATTGTTGATTTTTTTCTTAAGATAACCAACAGATTTCAGAAGGCAAACTTTAAATTCTATTATGTTCCCTTTTATGATTAACTCATAATTATCTATGCAATACAAATGGACAGTACTAGCGAACACAACAATGGGTGGATTGATGGCTTCAATAAACGCCACAATTCTGCTTATCTCTCTGCCTTCAATATTTCGCGGTCTTAATGTCGACCCGGTTGCTCCGGGCAATTTTACACTTCTTCTTTGGGTCATACTGGGTTACATGATAGTTACCGCCGCGGTTCTGATCACATTTGGAAGGCTGTCAGACGATCATGGTAGGAAGAGGTTCTACACGATAGGCTTCATAATATTCTCGATCGCGTCTATAGCTTTGTCGATCGTTCCGTATGGATCCGGTGTAAACGGTGTTCTATTCATAATAATCTTTAGGATCGTGCAGGGCGTAGGGGGAGGATTCATAATGGTGAACAGCACTGCTCTTCTTACCGATGCATTTCCAG
Source organism: Candidatus Acidifodinimicrobium mancum (assembly GCA_015121965.1). GTDB lineage: Archaea > Nanobdellota > Nanobdellia > Parvarchaeales > Parvarchaeaceae > Acidifodinimicrobium > Acidifodinimicrobium mancum. Next base: position 6,112 of record JADFAP010000023.1, on the reverse strand, counting down.
ATAAAGAGAGGGGTAAAGCGCTAGGAACAAATCAAGTGGCGTTTCTTGCGGGATCATTTATAGGTCTGATTGTTGGAGGGCTGCTTGCCCCGTTTGATTTTCATCTTGTCTTTATAGTAAGCGTGCCATTCGCAATTCTTGGTGCAGTGTGGTCTTACTACAAGCTTAAAGAGGAGAAAACAATCAAGGAGAAAGCAGGGATAGATTGGGTTGGTAATTTATTTCTTTCCTTAGGATTAATATTGATAACTTTAGGATTAACATATGCACTTGTTCCATATGGGAGTAATCCACTTGGTTGGGGTAGTCCATGGGTCTTGTCAAGTTTAATCATAGGGCTAATCTCTACCTTTGTCTTCATATTCACTGAACTTAAAGTTAAGAATCCGCTGTTCAAGTTGTCATTGTTCAGGAACGTCCAATTTACATTCAGTTCTCTCGCGCTGTTTTTGAGTTCATTAGCTAGGGGCGCAGTCATGTTCTTAGTTATAATCTGGCTTCAGGGGATATATCTCCCCTTGAACGGATACAGTATATCTCAGACGCCTTTTTGGGCAGGGATATATATGATACCTCTGATGGTCGGCTTTGTTGCTTTAGGGCCTATAAGCGGTATGCTGACCGACAGATTCGGCGCGAGAGTATTCGCGACTTCAGGTCTGCTGATATCAGCTTTAGGTTTATTTTTCCTTGCTAGTTTTCCAGCGAATTTCTCATACTGGCCTTTTGCAGGTGTGCTGTTCTTAATAGGTGTGGGGAATGGTTTATTTGCAGCTCCTAATACAAAGAGAACAATGGACGCATTGAACTGGAAAGAACGGGGGGTTGGAAATGGGATAAGGACTACCTTCGCTAATATAGGTCAGATGATAAGTATGGTTTTATTTTTCACCATACTAATAACTGTCTTCTCTTACTCTTTACCGTCTTCCATATCAACCCAAACAGCATCTTTGAATCTTCCAACAAGTGTGGTGTCCCAACTTTCAAGCGTGCCAGCGTCTACTTTTCTTTTCGCTTCCTTCCTTGGAATAAATCCAATTTCCTCTTTTCTTTCTCAACTACCAAAGTCACTGGTCTCTTCTATTCCTAGCAGCACATTGAGCACAATAGAATCCAGTAAGTTTATTCCAAAGTTGATATCCTCCTCGTTCATGTATGGTTTAGAATCCGCGCTTTACATAAGTATAATAATACTGATAGTAGGTGCAGTGCTGTCTGCATTTGCTAGACAAAGAGTGGTGAAAGGCGCAGAAATGGTTGGTCAATACCGCTAAAACTGGATCCGAGGGGATTTGAACCCCCAACGAGTTGGTTAAGAGCCAACCGCTCTACCGGGTTAAGCTACGGATCCAATATCTCTTTTTAAGTATCTTAGCATATATAAAAATATAAAGAATTCTTATCTGATTTTATCGAATTTTAGTGTAAGATCATTTTTAATTGTTTACTTTAATATTGCACAGTGAGGCATGCAACATTTAAATGAATTATTCTGTTGTGAGAAATATTTAAAGATTATTTATATAATAATAGTTTACATTATTTCTGAGGGTCCATGGTCCAACGGCTACGACGTTCGCTTGACGTGCGAAAGGTTAGGGGTTCGATTCCCTTTGGGCCCATGCGTTTTTAATTGTAAAGAGGGCATATAATCTCATTATCATGGATAGAAAAACAGCTGAAGGATTAAGCATAGAAGAAGCATTGAAGCAGCTGAACAGTGGAAAAGACGGGCTTTCTGAGGACGAAGCAAAGAAAAGGCTAGAACAGTACGGTCTTAACGAGATTCAAACTAAGAAGCAGAACGTATTGATAAAATTTCTCTCTAAATTTATAGGGACTATACCGCTGATGCTATACATAATAATAGCGATCTCAATTGTCCTAAACAAGTATATAGATGCTTACATAGTTATTGGGTTACTGATATTCAACGGGGTCACCTCATTCCTAGAGGAGTACAAGGCAGACAATACGCTTGAGTTGCTTAAGAATAAGCTTTCAGTTTTAGTGAAGGTTGAAAGAGGCGGAGAGTGGAAGACAGTTCAGTCGAAGTTCATCGTTCCTGGCGACATAATCAGGATCAGACTGGGTGATATAGCACCGGCAGACTGCAAGATAATAGAAAGTGATTACCTCTCCGTTGACCAATCAATGCTGACTGGCGAGTCATTACCTGTAGATAAGAAGACGAATGAGATTGTGTTTTCATCTTCCGTAGTGCGCGAAGGCGAGGCGACAGCAGTCGTCATATCGACTGGCAAAAATACTGCGTTTGGAAAGACTGCCGAGCTTGTGAAGATCGCAAAGACAAGAACTCACCTTGAAGCTAGTATCTTTAGGATACTTGAGTACCTCCTCGTTCTGGACGTTGCGCTGATAGCTGCTATATTCATAGGTTCTTATTTCTTCGGCATTCAGCTGCTCCTCGTCGTCCCATTCTCCTTGCTTATACTTTTAACCTCAGTGCCAGTTGCTCTGCCTGCAGCTTTCACAGTTGCGATGGCTTACGGTACTGAAAGATTGTCATCAAAGAACATCCTTGTCACGAAGCTGGAGGCAATTGAAGAAGCGTCCACAATGACAGTCATATGCCTTGATAAAACAGGTACGATAACCAAGAACCAGCTATCAATATCAGACCCTATTCAGTATGGCAAGTTCTCAAATGTTGATGTTTTCAGATATGCCGCCTTAGCCTCGAGGGTTGAGGACAACGATCAAATAGACCTTGCTATAATTCACGGCGCTCAGGAAAGAAAGATCGACCTTAAAGGTTATACCGTTAAAACTTTTAAGCCTTTTGACCCTTCAACGAAAACCTCCAGTGCAGTCGTCTCTTTCAATGGCAATGAGATAACAGTTCTGAAAGGATTTCCAGAATCAGTGATGGAAACTTGTAAATTGTCTTCTAATGATAAGAACAAGATAAATTCAAGCATAGATGAGATGGCCTCCAAAGGCTATAGAACAATAGCGGTCGCCTACAAGGATGGAAGCAAATGGAATTTTGTGGGTGTAATACCGATGAATGATAAGCCTAGAGAGGACAGCAAAAAGTTAATAGACGAACTGAGGTCCCTAGATTTGAATGTAAAGATGCTGACTGGCGATAATGAGAACACGGCAAAAGCTATAGCAAAAGAGGTAGACATTGGCGACAATATACTTGATGTTAGTGCATTGAATGGGAAAAGTGAAAAGGAGATAGCTGAGATTATTACGAGGGCGGACGGTTTTGCGGGGGTATACCCGAAGGATAAGTACACAATAGTAAAAGCTCTGCAAGATAATGGATTTCATGTGGGTATGACAGGCGACGGCGTGAATGATGCGCCAGCACTGAAGCAAGCCGAGGTAGGGATAGCAGTGTCTAATGCAACAGATGTAGCAAAGAGCGCTGCGGATATAGTACTCACATCGGAAGGAATAGAGCCGATAGTTAATGCAATAAAAGAGAGTAGATCGATATTTGAGAGGATGATCACCTACACTCTAAAGAAAGTATCAAGGGTACTCCAAACATCGATTTTCTTATCTATATTCTTTCTTATCCTTCGGTTCTTGCCTATGCGTTCAATCCAACTTATTTTGGCGCTTTTCCTAAGTGACATAGGCAGCATAAGCCTTTCGACGGACAACGAACTTTATTCGAATCATCCCGATACTTGGAATATAAAGGTAGTTTTCCTAGTCTCTTTGATGTTCGGAATAGTAGCCATTACGCAGGTGAGTGTGCTAGCTTATTTCGGTCTTAACTTCATGAAACTACCGAGTGCACAGTTCCAAACCTTCATATTTCTTATATTCATAGCCTCGATGGAGCTTATGACGCTGTCGATGAGGGAGAGAAGAAGCTTTTGGTCTTCTATGCCTAGCGTCCTCGTCCTTTCGCAGATAATCGTCTCAATAGCTGTTGCGGTCGTCTTATCATACTACGGCATACTTATGACCGCGATAAGTCTCTATGCTATACTGCTAGTTATGATAGTGAGTATTTTGTTCCTTCTGCTGATGGATAGGATAAAGCTGCTTGCGTTTAGGCGCGTCTCAGAATTTAGGTCAATATAGTTTGATGACTTTATTCTATTTTTCTAATACCTCATAGTCCTGTTTTTTCCGTACAAAATGTTTTAATATCATGGTTATCATTTAATAGTTATGGTTTCGGATTACATCGTCAAATTTGATAGCACGGCAACAAAGGGCTTGGGAGCTGCGCCCGGCTTACTCCGTTATAGATCAGGTAACATGTGCGGGCCTGAATCTGCGCAGCTTTATCGGCACTAAGAAATCCGAACTGTTAAATTGTATTTCTAAACTAGCTAAGGAAAGATTGTCTGCAAATCAAAGGTCGCTTTTGTTTGAAATTTTGTCATTGGGTGAAGATATCAGCGCAACTAGGTTCGTAACTATTAAATGTAAAGAGGGAAAAACGTCTAAATCAACTCTGTGGGGGCGTTTGAATTCATTGAAAAGGATTGGTCTTATAGATTTTGGTTCGAGGCAGCTTAGGAACAGCTCTCTCAAGCTCACTAGTGTAGGGCGGCTTTTGGTATGGTTACTATGAAATTATTTAAGCGAGGAGGTGGTTTTCTTGTTTATGGTTGAGAGGATAAAGGGCACAAGGGATTTTATAGGCGCAGAAGCCGCACTAAGGCAGCAGCTTCTTAACAAGATACGAAGTTCTTACTCACTGTTTGGCTTTGAGCCCGTAGAGACCCCATCTTTAGAGTATCTGCAGCTTTTCACGGAAAAGTCAGGACCAGAGATAGAAAATCAACTGTATTCCTTTGAAGACAAGAAAGGTGAGAAGCTGGCTTTGAGGCCAGAGCAGACTGTTTCAAAGATGAGAGTGATAACTAACAACAAGTCACTGATAAAGCCGATCAAGACCTACAGCATCGGTACTGTTTGGAGGTACGAAGATGTTGCGAAGGGCAGACTTCGGGAGTTCATACAGGCTGACGTAGACATCTACGGCGGAAAGTCGGTCTTCTACGATGCGGAGATAATCGCATGTGTTGATTTTACTTTGAAGTCTATAGGGATAAAAGACTATAAAATACATTTGAATAATAGAAAAATTCTGCAGGATATGCTTGATTCTTTTGGCATAGAGTTTGAGGCAGGTCTTCAGGTCCTTAGGGAAATGGATAAGCTTGATAAAGTTGGGATAGAAAGCGTTGAGAAGTCCATAGCAGATATTATCGGAAAAGAGAAAAGCCGGAAGATAACCGATTTCATCACTGGAAAATTGGATGTAAAGAGTGAGGTTGGTGGTAAGGAGTTGAACGATCTCGTGCAATACCTGGAGCAATACGGTATAAAGAACTACGTTATAGACAGGAAACTGGTAAGAGGCTTGGCTTATTACGATGGCAACATCTTTGAATTTATAGCTGATTCCGGCCCTTATAAAGGCACTATAGCCGCCGGAGGCAGATATGACATGCTCAGCAAGCAGTTCAACAGCGATCTACCTGCGACAGGCTGCACAATAGGTTTCGAGAGGATCTTTGAGATATTTAAGAGTACATTCAAGGACGAGTTTTCCGAGAAATCTTGTGTTATCTCTATAGACAATGATAAGGAAGCGATAAAAATCGCGATGAGCCTTAGATCGAAAGGCAAGACCGTAGATCTGCTTTTAAGTGATTTATCCCTTTCTAAGGCATTAACTTACTGCAACAGCAAGAAGATAAGATACGCAATTCTAGTCGGAAATAAAGACTTAAAAGAGGGTTTAGCAACGGTAAGGGACTTGAAAGAAAAGAAAGACACTAAACTCAAACTGTCAGATTTGTAATTCTCAGCTTATTGCCTTTAGATTGTACAGCCTACCAACCACCCTGTTCTTGCCTTTTCCAAGGCTTGAATCCATAAGCAGCAGGCTTTCCATAACAGGTATCTTTTCATTAAATATGCATACATTTTTGCTGTCTTCCTTTGTAATCTTAAGACTCAGCTCTTCACTGTAGAACGCACTTGTTAAATCAATATTTTCTATCCCCCTGCTGTAGAACTTGCACACCTCTATATCTCCTGATATCTTATCATATACTTCCTTTGAGTCAGAAAGACCATAGTTGTCAGCTAAGTCGTCTTC
>JADFAP010000038.1 GCA_015121965.1 Candidatus Acidifodinimicrobium mancum | reverse complement strand
AGTATAATATTCAGCATGCAGAGGATGGAAGAGGACGCCATATTCGGGGCTATAAACAGCAGGCTGAGGATAAGCAAGGATTACAATGACTTGATAGGCGTGATATGCGACTCATACGGATATGGAGATGTTTTTGATAGAGGATTCTTAAAAGATGTAATAGATTCTCTGCTCTCATATTCAAACATACCAAAGAGGAAAGTATACGCGGGCTTCCCTTACTTCAACCAGTTCTGGACAAGAGACGCACTGTTTATTCTGCCATCGTTCATTACAATAAACCAGCCGAACTTTGCCAGGGATGTTATGAAGAACATAATTGCACTATCTGGCGACAAGGGCATACCTAATTTTGCAGGATCGAACTTATTTCCGATGGATACGATGCCAATGCTGATAATTGACCTGCTTGACTATTACTTGAAGACCGGGGACTCCCAAATGCTTCTTAGCCTCGATCCGTGGTTGAATAAATTTGTTTACATCATGAAAGGCAGACTGGGGGGGAACTTCATACATGATAGAGGGAGAGAGACATGGATGGACTCTATGGATAGGGAGTACTCCATAGAAATACAGGCTCTATGGCTACGTGCAATGGAGGATCTACTGAGAATAGAGAGAATATATGGAAGAGAGGACGCAAGGCTTCCAGATATCATAGACAAACTTAGGAATGGCCTTGGGCAGTTCAAGCGCGGCTCGTACCTTTCAGATCAGCTTAATAAGGACATTAACTCAGCCAATCAGCTGTTCGTGCCATTCTTCTTGGATGTTGACGAGGAACTGAATAACCTGATTATAGACAACCTGAAGCAAAACTTACTTACAGAATATGGAGTACTATCTGTTGCCAAAAATGACCGCTCATTCGATCCGAAAAGCTATCAAAACGGGGCGATATGGCCCTTCCTGTCTTCCATAGCCGCGGGAGTTGCGTTCAAACTTAAGGATTACGACTTGGGCAGGAAGATCATAGAGATTATAAAGAAGAAGAATTTCGATGCGCAGTGCTCTTCGAGGATAAATGAGATATTTGAACCGAACGGAAAACCACAGGGATGCGTTTCACAGGCATGGTCCATCGGGATGATACCACATATAATTGATGATTATTTCATCGGCGTAAGGATAGATGAGTCGGAGAGGAAACTTATAATTGATCAGCCACCCTCTGATTTAGATTTCTCGAGGAACTTGACAGCGCTCGGTAGGAGAGTAAAACTTGAATTCAAGGATGGAAAAGTTGTATCTGATTTGCCTATATCAAGAGAGGATAAGAAGCTGATAATAGATATATAGAGTATAGAAATCACAAGCCGCTAAATAATAGATAGACTAGATATCTGGGATAGCCAAGATATGGGATTGATAGGACTACTTTTCCTACCACCTCATTATAAGGTACATTGTATTCAAAACTTAAGGGATATGGATTCGCATCGCCCTTCGTAGTGAAGTGGTAGACCCCATTGACAACCGTCTCATTTATAACCCTATGTATCACATCTATGTATTCTCCGTTCACATCAGCTCTGTATATGATTATGTTTCCGATCTTTATGTCGTTTGCGGGGACTTTATAGGCTACCACCAGCGAACCGAGTGGCAACCCATTTGGAAAGGGCCATTCGGCTACTTGTGACATGTTAAAGCCATGAGATTGCAACCACCCATAATAAGTAACGTTTATCTGAGGCTGCTGGTGCACCATGCTTGAGGATATGACTGCGCTTACGTCGCTTATGGGAGTGAATGTATATGTAGCTGGAAAGATTACGTACGCAAGCAATACGTAGAAGATGACTAGATAAAAAAACAGGGAATATATATTTTCGCCAAGAAGCATCTTCTTAAGGAACGAAGTTGATTCATTGCTTTTTGCAACCGGCTTTTGATCGCTCATAACAGCTACTTGAGCTCGCTGTCGAATTCTTTCTTTAACTTCTCCAGGTCAGACAGAGTCTTGTCTATAACCTTCTTGAAAACCTTTTCTATGTCTTTTCCTTCAGATTTCACAACGAGCACTGACGACCTTTCGAGAGGATGCTCTATTGCGAAGCCTATGAATGAAACACCTTCCACATCCTCACCCTCTGACTTGATGAGGTTCAAAATAGACTGCGAGCCACCTTTGACCCTGAACTTTATGCTGTCCTCAGTCTTTTCCAAAATTTCAACATCCATCAGATTAATAACCACCTTCTCCTTTTAAAAACTTTGCCTTCACTCACATTTGGTATATCCACAGTTCTTGCATATATAGCAACCGTTCTCAAACACTAATGTCTTCTGTCCGCATGCGGGGCAGACTGAGAAACCGTCATTTTTAGCTGCTCCAGGACTGATGACTGTGTGTAGGTTCCCCACTTTGCTTATGTTTATGCCTCTCTCCTCCATCTCCAATGCCTTTGATACTGCGTCTGGAACCGAGAATATCTGCATACCGTTGAACCACGTGCTGCTTCCACCCTTTATCCCCTTCAAGGTCTTTATTATCCTATCAACATCCCCTCCCTCTTGGAGGTATATGCTGATCAATCTACCTATTGCTTCCGTATATGCCTTCTCAGATTCACCAGAACGGCCTAGGCTGATGAAGATCTCCTCTATGTGGTCATCGTCCTTGTTCATGGTTATGTACAGGCTTCCCTCCGCTATCGGCAATTTCATCGTAGTCCCATGAAGCATGTATGGTCTGTTCAATTTGTTAGCGCTGCTGAGCCTTTTCTCCTCCACACGATTGAGGCTATCGTTGTCCTCATCCTTCGACTTCAATATATCCTCTTTCGAGCCTTCCCTGTAGACTGTTATTGATTTGCAGCCAGATTCCCATGCGTACCTATATATTTTATCGACGACTTCGTAGCTGGCAGATGATGGGAGATTTACTGTAGATGAGATAGATGAGTCTATATGCTTCTGTATAGTAGCCTGCATCTTTACTCTGAACAGCGGATCTATGCCGTGGGCAGTTACAAAAATACCTGGGAGATCCTTTACACTCTTTATCCCAAATCGGTCCATGTACTCCTTTACAAATGGATCTAGCACGTCAAAGCTCTCCTCCGACAAAGACTCTGACCTTCTTGTATAGCTCAATGCAAAAATAGGCTCTACGCCTCCGCTTACCCCAGTCATTGTTGATATCGAACCGGTTGGTGCAACCGTAAGTATGCATGAGTTCCTTAAGCCCTGCTTCTTAATTCTGTCTACTAGCTTCTTATCAAGCCTGCTGACAAAGTCTCTAGATACATGCTTCTCTGCTACGAAGGCTGGAAAAGATCCTTTTTCAACTGCGAGGTTAACACTCTCATCGTACGCTATCTCAGTTATCCTTTTCATTAAGGAGTCCACAAATTTGATGGATTCATCCGAGTCATATTTAAGCCCCATGCCTATCAGCATGTCTGCGAGCCCCATGAATCCTAGCCCTATCCTTCTTGCGTAAACTGTCTCCTCAGCCTGCTCCTTTAGCGCGTGCTTGTCATAGCTGTAGTCAAGTACGTTATCCAAAAACCTTACGCCTAGCCTGATAGTCCTTTCCAAAGTGTTCCAATCCACCTCTGCGTTCTTTTCAAACTTGTTTTTAACAAAGTATGAAAGGTTCAAAGCTCCAAGATCACAGGCCCCATAGTTCTCCAAAGGCTGTTCCGAACAATTATGAACTACGAACCCATTTGCAACGAATGAGTGAGTAGAAGTTTCACAATCATATACTGGAAACTTACCTAAGTAAGATTTACCTATTAGTTTAACCTCTATATGAGTGTCATCTATCCACCTATATTTCGAACTGAACTGTGTATTACCTCTGCCTAGCATCTTTTTCATTCTAGATATTAACTTATTAAGGGCCTCTTTCTTATCTCTAGAAACAAAGCCGATGTTATCTCTAAATCTTTCCAAACTTTTCAAATCGGTTATATCAAGCACATAGATATCTTTACGGGGAGCTACGCGTTTGACTGTTTTTACGCTGGAGATTATACCGAACTTAAGAAGAAGCTGCTGTAAAGCAAAAATGAACTTATCAGATATGCTGTCTATAGTTACTCTGTCATAAACGCATGAGCCATCACCTTGAAATGCTCTTTTTATGAAAGATGCAACTACTGATTTAGGAGATGAAAGTATCTGTGATGGTATTTCTATAATATCATGATATCTATCCAATCTAAAGTATCTTATGAAACCATCAAGATTTTGACCTGATACCCTCCAGTCTTTTACCCTTTTTGACTTTCTAAATTTCCCACCGCTTGGTCTTACACCAAATACATTTGTAAACAATTTCTTAATGTCATTGTCTTCGTCTTTATTTGTTGCTATTATTTCTATAGTTTTCTCAGAATCTAGTAACCTAGAATCTTTTCTATTATAAGGCACAGATGTACCATCTGTCACAATCCAGCCAAGCAATCCCCCAACATCCTCATTTATAATTTCTGGGAAATGAAAAACCTTTCGTTTATGCCCGTTCACTGCTTCTACTTGCTCAAATTTAGGCATTATTAAATAATCTGTGGGAAATACCCCCTCCTTTACACTCATCAATAATTTATCTCCTACTCTAAGATCTCCTATCTCCTTCCAATAGAATTTATTCATTTTTTCCGCCTCTGGAAGGAGCCTTATGAAGTACCCCCCATATTTATTCTCATGTATACTGATCAAAGATTTTTTTGACAATATGTTAATACGCCTTGACAAAGTAGTATTTGATAAGCCAGTTAGATTAGCTAGCTTCCTCATTGTTGTGTAACGTTCGCCGGATAAGTGGGATATGATCAATTTCTCAGTTGGATTTATGTCTTCTCCCTCTCTACTCATTACATTATGATTACTAGTTGCTTTTAGGAAATAGCCCATTGAAGTTTCAAACTTATAAACATCCTTTGTACCGGTTATCCAAACTTTTTTAACGGTTGTTTTATCTTTCGTGTCAGCAGCTAAAAAGTTCTGCCTCATTTCAAGTTTAGCTATTTGGGTTAACCCATATTCAGTCTGCAAGAATGTATCGCCGAGAAGACACGGATTTGTCCCTTTTATTGCCATCTTATCGTCATACTCTGTTGGAGACTCCTTCTTCATCCTGTCCCAAAACATCATACCAGGGTCGCCAGTGGCAAGGGCATTCTCTATTATCCTCTTCCAGAGGTCTCTGGCTTTCACCTCTCTGTTGAATTCTACCTTATCGTTCTTGAAATGTAGCTTGAATGGCTTATCCTCTGTAACAGCTTTCATGAAGTCATCCGAAACTTTGACGCTTATGTTGGCATATCTCACGCTCTTCTTGTCCTTCTTCACCTCTATGAAGTCCTCTATGTCTGGATGGGAGACGTCAATCGTTATCATTAGAGCGCCGCGCCTTCCGGTCTGCCCTATGGTTCCTGTCGTGACCGAGAAAAGCTCCATGAATGAAACAGCACCTGTGGAGAACCTAGCTGCGTTATGCACCGGGGCGCCCTTAGGCCTCAACACTGATATATCTATTCCGACTCCTCCACCATAAGCATATGTCCTCGCCATCTCCTTTGCAGTCGTGAATATCCCCTCTAAGGAGTCCTCCTTTATCGGAAGGTAATAACAGTTCAGCAGAGTTGCCTTGTGTATTGAGCCTGCACCGAACAGGATCCTCCCACCAGGTACGAACTTGAAATCCTCAAGTAGCCAGTAGAATTCTTCTTCAAATTTTTTCTTTTTGTCCTCGCTCTTCTCTACGCTTGCAAGCGCACTTGCAATCCTCCTCCACATTTCTACGGGAGTCTTTTCAAGCCTGTTGCCGTTCTCATCGGATAAAGAATACTTTTCGTAGAATATCCTAGCCCTTAGTTCATCACCGTTGAAGAAGTCAAGTGTTTCCTTTGGTAATTCAATCATAATCAAAAATTTCATCCCCCAAACTGCGTTAAATGCATAATGGACTCCAAATCCGTTAAAAATTAAACCCCCATTTTATGATTTTTGAAAAGGAGGTGATCCAGCCGCAGGTTCCCCTACGGCTACCTTGTGGCGACTTAACCCTACTCACCAAACTTAAGTTCGATTATCACATTCAATGACAACCTCACTTAAATTCAACTTGTCTGGTTTGACGGGCAGTGTGTGCAAGGAGCAGGGAAGTATTCACCGCACTTTGATAAAATGCGGTTACTACGGATTCCGACTTCACGAGGCTGAGTTACAAACCTCGATCCGAACTAGGATAAAGATTAGAGGGTTTGCTCCTCCTTTCGGAGTTGCGTCCCATTGCCTTTACCATTGCAATTCGCGTGTGGCCCAAGGGATTAGGGTCATACTGACCTACCATTGCCCTCACCTTCCTCACCCTTTCGAGTGCGGTCTCCATATTTTACTCGCTCGCATCGGAATGCGCGTTAGTAAATATGGATGAGGGTCTTGTTAGTTACCCGACTTAACGGGACGTCTCAAGATACTAACTGATGATGGCCATGCAACACCTCTCAGCGCATTAGGCAAGTTCTTTAGACTGGCCTTCATCTTGCTGTCGCCCTTGGTAAGATTCCCGGAGTTGAATCCAATTAAACCGCAAATTTCACCCGTTTTTGTGCTCCCCCGCCAATTCCTTTAAGTTTCGATCTTGCGACTGTACTCCCCAAGTGGCTTACTTAATGCCTTCGCTGTGGCACTACATTTTCTCGTAGAAAATGTAACGTCTAGTAAGCAGCGTTTACTGCTAGGGCTACCCGGGTATCTAATCCGGTTTGTTCTCCTAGCCTTCGTCCCTCACTGTCAGATTCGTCCTGGGATTGCGCCTTCGCCACTGGTGGTCTTTTTTGGATTAAAGGATTTTACTCCTACCCAAAAAGTTCCCAATCCCTCTTCCGATCTCTAGCCTGAGAGTATCTATACCGTGTCATCCAGTTAAGCTGAATGATTTAAATATAGACTTCTCAAGCCAGCTACGAACGCTTTAGACTCAATAAAAGTGGTCACTACTTGGGCCATAGGTATTACCGCGGCTGCTGGCACCTATTTGCCCAGCCCTTATTCTTAGTACCATTTAAAAATACTATAAAAGTTCTTTCCAAAAAGAAAAGAACACTTGGGGTCCCCCTATCACGCTTTCGCGCATTGTAAAGTTTTCGGGACTGCTGCACGCCGTAGCGCTAGGGTCCTTGTCTAAGTACCCTTCTGAGGGAAACCACGCTTATGGCCCTTACTGATCGTAGATTTGGTGGGCCGTTACCTCACCAACAGTCTAATCAGGCACAGACCGATTGCGATGCTGAATACTGCGGTATCAGCAGTAAACACTTTCACAATAAAGTCATTTCAGAGATTATTGCTACGGGGATTTACTCTCAGTTTCCCGAGGATATTCCCCTCATCGCCGTACATTATCTGTGTGTTGCCTCAGCCGTACGCCATCCGCTATTACCTAGCAGATTTGACTTGCATGTCTCATTCGAACCCCAATAGCAGTGACCTCCAGCAGGATCAACTGGAATTGTGGATCTGGAGTCCATCATGCATTAACATCTCTTATATGCACTCATATCTCTCATCTGCTTTCTTTTGAAAAGCATCGAATTGCATTTGGTCTACAAATGGAAAGGTGTTTTCATCGTACCAAAAAGGCACTCCGCACACACCGAGTTTGTAGATACTCTATTTACATCAATCACCAGTATATAAATTTTATCTAAACAGAATGCCAATTAAGAATCCATTTTATTCACAGTGATATTTTGATATTCTAAGTTATGATATCCATTCTAGTGATAAGAATTTTTGAAAATCAGCTGATCAGCTTGTCTATATCCACACCCTTTGATCTAAGGTAATCCCACGTGTTCTTCTCGTACTTGTACATAACGTCTCCCTTCTTGTCCTTCTCTATGTCCCACGGCTTGACTATGACTATGTCACCTTCTCTAACCCACAAGTATCTGCTTATACTGCCCTTTATCACGCAGAGTCGAGTCTTGTCGTCACTGCATTTCACGTACATCCTGCCGAATCCTAGGAGCTGCGTTACGTAGCCGAAGACCTCTCCATTCTTCGGCATCCTAAAGTGCGGTGCTTCTACCATATTACTTTAAACTTAGGAGAATATCGTATTAATTCGTTTAGTTTAACGTCAGAGTAGTTCGAATACCTTAAACTTAAAGCATCTTTCTTCTGGCGAATCTATCTGTAAGACCCAGATATACACCTAATAAGTATACCTCATCAAGATCTATGTCTGTAGGGACCTGAAACTTGTTTCCTAGATTGGTAACTTCTGCTTGATATATTCCGTTAACTTCTCCCTTCTTGCTGTATGTCATCATTGGGACCATTGTGCCGTCTTTTGGACGCGGAAAATCATAGGAGTCAGCAAGCTTTCTTGCATATGACATCGGAAGAATTCCGGGACCACTGCTGACTGAAATATTAGACTTTTTGAAATATCTCTCTATTTTCCCTTTGAATTCTCTAGATAAGTAGTAGGGATTTATAATCTCTGTGTATACACCACCATAAATTGAATTTTTGCTGTTCATGCGGACGTATATGCTCCCTAAGTCGTCATGTGTTTCGATCACAAATGGCCCTCTTAGTGGATAATAATTATTTTTATCAATAGTTATCCTTCCAAGAAGTAAAACAGAATCTCCTTCATCTGCATCGATACGTTTAAGAGTATCTGGATTTACCCAGATACTATCTGGTGTGACTTGTGGATCATAGATTATCTTATCGGATGGTATAATCGATGATCCTTTCTCTGATAATAACTTTTCTAGCGTACTCTCTTTTTCCTCCCCTAGTTTTTTCTCCTCTGACAATTTACTACCTAAATCTTTAACCTTATTAACCTCAGAATGTACATTGTGCTCAAAATCCTCAGCGCTATGGTAAGCAGCCAGGCCTAAACCGTACATAAAATCCTTAGTGCCTTTTCCAATCTGTTTAAATTTATCTTTGATATCCATACTTATACTTCTTCCATCTCCTTAGTTATCTGTTCTGGACTTTCATCATTCAAAGCCTTCAATAGGAGTTCTAGCTGACTAGCACGGACTGGCTTCTTCGAAAATATCTCCAGTCTGGGCCCAACAATGTTTCCCTTCACAAAATTGTATAAGCCCTTCAAAATTCTATCCTCTATTGTCTTCTTTTTCTCGTAAGCGATTGTCTTTCCATTAGAATTATAATCATCTGATCCACCTATTCTCCAGTGAGTGTACCCCCTTATCTCAAAGGACTCATTCTTTATGTGCGCATTTATCAAATCGCGCTCTAGATGCCCTATATTGAGACCTAGTTCACTTGCTTTCTTTGCGATGTTTAATATTCCTTCATTATACATACTCATATCATATTTCGGTTTCTTATCGTAGAACCTGTAACCATAAACAGCTCTAAAGTTCACCAAAGGTCTCGTTTCGCCGGTTTCTGCGTCTTTGTAATAAATAAGATTACCACTACTATCAACATAAGGTTCAACAGAATAGTTCAATAAATTAAGACCGCAAGATCTGTCTGGGAAAACAAGAGCACGTTCCTCTAGTCTATCCAGTCTTTGATGCTCTAATATTGTATTTTCTTGGTTCTCTTGTGCGGCCTTCCCACTTTCCACTTTAATGTATAGGTCTGCCAACTTCGGATCGGAATATATATCACCTATACTTCCACCAGTCTTTCCAAGCTGTTTGTCTATTTTATCAGCAAAATCATCAATACGTCTTCTGAATGGTTGATTTTCTTGACTGACATCAGACCCCTCCTTGCCAGGTATATTGTTTGGAGCGTAGCCAGAAAAGTTATACTGCATTCCATTCGGTTTAATTCCTTTTCCCATATTAATCACTAAAGAGTAATAGA
>JADFAP010000022.1 GCA_015121965.1 Candidatus Acidifodinimicrobium mancum | reverse complement strand
GACCTAAAACATTTTAAATCTGAAAACACAATGAATAGAAGAGGGCGTGTAGCTTAACCTCGGAGAGCATGCGGTTGAAGCCCGCACCATGGGAGTGCAAATCTCCCCATGCCCATCTATGTGACATTTAAAATCATTTGTGATTTCTCAATTTAGTATAAAAATCCAAACAAAGCTAAAGGTATCTTGTTGCCAATGAAGTCTGTATCATCGATTGCTAAGAAGTCAGCCTTTTGGTAATTCGTCTTGCCAGTGCCACCGACTTCTATGGTTTTACCATCAACGATAAAATCTGGGGTTTTTGTTCCACGCTCAGTTTTAACATATCCACTCAAAGGCACATTATTTGCAAAGAATTCCTCTCTAGCCACCCCAATGTCTGTAGCTAATCCTAAACTCTCATTTATTGCTGACCTAAATGGCAGCCTGAAATATAACTTTGGTTCCTTTCTAAAGCCACCTTTATATGGATAGACAAGCTTTAACAGGCCAACTTTTTCAAGGTCTTTGACAAGATTTATCACAGTCTTAACACTTACACCCACATAGTCGGCTAGATTATTGTAACTCATCTCATACGGTCCTGATTTAGCTATTTTGTAAAGCATCTTGTAGACATCATTGACAATTGCTGAATCTATCTGTCTGACAGACGCAAGATCTACATTAATTATACGCTCAATTGCACTCATTACAGGTTTAGGAAAACTTACCTTAGCATCGTATAGAACACCGCCATATCTGTAGTAGTCCTGCCAATATGTAAGCCATTTGGTATACTTCACTGCGATATTTTTCCTTGTACTTTCATTAAAAAGCGCGTGAATGCTGACTTTTTCTGCGCCTGCATTCAGCTTTATGTTGAGGAACTCACGCAAAGAAGGTGGCAGCAGCTCGTGCATTATGACCCGCCTACTGAGATCAGCCCCCCTTTTGACATTTGCCGCAGAAGAGCCAGTGAAAACGATATGAATTCTCCCCTCATCAAACAGTGTTTTAAGATCGGCAGTCCAATTCGTCCTTGTATGTATCTCGTCAATGAACAAATTTTTGTAGCCTCTATTAGCCGCTTCCTCAGCTATATCATAAATAGAGTAATTTGAAAGGTATACCGCATCAGCAGACACGTACAGTGATTTCTTAGTTGAGCTCGCGAGCTGGAGAAGCAGAACGGTTTTACCTATGCCTCTAAGTCCGTAGACACCAACGTAGAAATCATTGTTTGTCTTTTGCAGTTCTTTATACAGATACCTATGCTGTTTGAAACCTACTACACTCTTAACCTTATTCTCACTTTCAACAATTACCTTTGAGAACACTTGGGACTCCATACCGTTTATACACCTTAGAAATATTTAAGCATTTTGTTTACTGCACTCCACAAAATGCATACATTTTGTTTCCTCTGCTCCACAAAATGCAGAGTTGAGTATAGAAACTACCTTTTAAATTTTTTAAATTCAGAAAAGTCTCACCTTGCATTCAGCTTCGCCTCCACATACATGGCCGCATTCCAAAGCTGGTCCCTGCTTCCGTAATGCCTTCCGCTGTCAGGATCGTACCACTCGTAGAATCCGTGAAGCCTGTCCAATTTATTTGATTCTTCCCTGGCTTCTTTTACTCTTCCCATCTTGTTCAAAGCAAGTATTGAGTAGTACGATACGAATGGCCAAACTGAGTAGACATGGTTGCAGCTGCTTGTGTTCACTCTTCTCCTGTCCCAAATCAAGTCTACATCAACATTCGACTTTATGCCGTACTTAGATGATGCATTGAGAAGTTGCTTTGAAACCTGCGAGTACCTGCTTTTTGGGATGATATCAAAAAGAACCGCAAGCGAAACGCCCAACGGATCTATGTTGTTCCCGCCCAAGAAATCGACATAATATTCTCCATTCCAAAAGCGCCTGTTTATATTTCTTTTGACTTCTAGCGCTTTGCCGTCCTCTCCGATAACCTTATAGACCCGATACAAAATAGAATTATTGGATAATAGGAATTTTTCGCCCATAGGTGGCAGGCTGTCCCTCCAGTCTCCCCCCTTGATTAATGGTCCACTCGCTATGCTCTCTATGTTCTTAACTGCCAGCTTTATCTTCTTGCTTAGATAACGAAGGATTTCCCTATCCTTTGTTAATTCGCTGAATCTGTAGGTTAAAAGAATCGCGAGCGGCGTTGAATCCACTGTCCAGTGCCTGTAACGTGTTTCTATGGTTTCGCGAGACCTTATAGTTTTTATGATTTTCCTGCCTCTTAATTCTAGGTACAGCTTCCTGGGTATCCATTTGTACCTGTGATCAAGGAAATATCTAGGCAGCGCTCCGTCCTTTGCCTGATCTTTCCACAGCGCTTTGATGTGTTGCCTTGCCTTCTCTGCTAGACCAAGCCTTATCAATGGATCAAGGCTGTAGAAGAGATCCCTTGTCCAGTACTCATATCTGTACCTGTCAGAACTAGCGTAAAATCCAAACTTACCTATACAATTAGAAATAGAGTATATAGCTTCCTTTACTTTGTTCCCCATACCTTAGAATTATTTGTATGGGTTAATAAATGCTTATACAACAGGATCAGCTTGTCCGCGGACTTGCTTATGCTATACGCCTTAGCTACTGCTCTTGGGTTGTACTTCCTTCTGTTCTCTGCGATTTTGACAGCCTTGTCTACGAAATCCGACACGTCACTGATCTCAAACACCTCTCCGCTCGGCCCCGCCTGGACGAATTCGGACTGTGCACCTGTTTTCGGAACGAGTATGGGCAGGTTGAAGCTCATCGCCTCAATGTCCGCTAATCCCGCGGTGTCAAAAGTTGAAGGGTTGCAGAAGACATCCGCCGCCCTGTAATAGTATTTCTTGTCTTTGTCCCTGATAAATCCTGGAAAGTAAACATTCGTGAGCTTCATATCTTCGCTCATCTTAATGTATTGCTTACGCTTATGACCGCTGCCGGCGATTATTATCTTAAACCCTTTCTCTCCAAGCTTCTTTGCTGAATTCAGCAGAAAATCAAGATTTTTCTCGTCATCCACCCTGCCCAGATACAGGAGGAACCTACTCTTTAAGCTCAAATTCAAGTGCTTCCTAGCTTCTCTCTTACTTATTTCCATGCCCTTTGCGACCTTGACGCCGTTCTCAACGACTTCCGTGTTCGATATTCCGTTCCTTCTTAGAAGTCTCCTCACAAATCTTGACGGTGCGACCACCTTGTCGCTCAGGAAGTAGTAGACCCTCAAGTAGCCGACCATGAAGAACTTCGATATCTTCAGCAGTACTCTATTCGATGATAGGAAAGGCACCGTGTAGCTTATGTACTTTGAAAGAGCCTTCTTGTGGAAAAGGTAGGTGTGGAATGTACTGACAAGCTTCGAGCCTGTAACCTTAGAGGATATCACCGCCAAGAATCCCATCAAAAACGGAGAATGGGAGTGGACTATGTCGAATTTCTTACCGTTCAAGGCTCTAAGGAGAGTAACTACATCGACAGCGACAGTGTGTTTTCCGTCTATGAATTTAGGCCCTCTTAGGACTATCACGTGGGGGTCATTCTTTGCAAATTCTGCGGTTTTGCTGTCTCCCGCAGTTATTATGAATACTTCGTGCCCTCTGCGCTCGAGTTCCTTGCGCATCTCCATGACATAGCTTGTGGTTCCCGCTGTTATCGGTGGATAATCATCGGTGTAGAAGGCTATCCTCAACTTCTTCATATACGATAGTAGATAATGAGCCTTTTAATAGGTTTATTTTTGAAAAATTCACTACCGGTTTAGCGTGTGTTTTTAACGGATGGTGGTCGAGACTTATGCACAAACTTGTCTAGAAAGGCTATCTTCTTCTCCAGTTCCCTTATTCTCTCAAGCTTGGTCTCCAACACCTTCTCCGTGTCTATGTGCGTCAATATGTTTCCGCAGTTTGAGCACTTGAAGTCATTTTCCAGGGCAGTCTTGGCGTCGTATACCCTGTTGCAGATCGGACAGATATAGTATTCCTCTACTTTATTGAGGTCCACTGCCTTATTTATCTGGTCTATTTCATCCTGGTACTCCTGCTTTAACGCTAGTATAAGGATGTCTGAATTTGCGAACCAGTAATAGGTGTACCAGGCCTTCTTGCCCCTCTTCTTCCTGATGTAGGCCACTAAACCCTTGCTGAATAGTTTGTAAAGATCCTTTCGTATGGTGTTGATCTTTTCCACGCCTAGCTTCCTCGCAAGCTGCCCTTCCTCCACAACGTCCTTCTCTATGAGATACTTGAATATCTTTAAGCCGTTCTCTCCCCCAGCCTCGTATATGTATTTTTCAGCCTCCTCCAAGGATAGAAGCTTCTTTGAGTCTATTGTCCTCTTGTTCTGGTTCACGCTTGCGACTGAGATGGTCTTTGACTTTGCATTGCGGATCTTGACTTTCTTAGCTTTTGCAGTTTTCTTCAAATGCTTCTTCACTGGTTTCTTCTTAATCTTTTGTTTCTTAGCCATATTGTTCTCTTATTATTTTAGCGTGCTATGTTAATAAGTCTATCCACTCATTTTATCAACGCGAATAGGTATGAGCCGAGTGGGGTGAGCAACAGCACGAATATCGAAAATGCGATAATTATGTAGTTTGTTACAGCCATCAGCTTCTTCTTGTCCTTTATCACGTAACTTAAACCGACATTGACTATCTTGCAGCCGTCGGTTATGTAGAATATCGGCAATATGTTGGCAAGTCCCAAACCTAAGCCTATAAGGAAAAGCCACAGTAGAAGTCCATCTATCCAGTATAGCACCTGTGAGTTCCAGGCGCTGGTCGGAAAGACAGTTGAAGATATTGGATTGATCAGGAAAGGTTGCTCCTTGACAGCTGTCAGGAAGACACCTGTGAAGTTACCTATGTAGCTGTGAGTTGATGAGTTTATTGTGGTTGAAAATATGGATTTGATGCTGAAGACAGTTCCGCTCGCATTTGTCAGATTGACATACTGTCCTGGCTGTACGCCCCGCATCAGATTTAATGCCTGCGTCGAGGAGTAGAAACTTTGCCCATTTATCTTCACTACTGACAGATTTTGAGGGAGATGCATAAGATAAGCGGGGCCTGCAACCGCAGAACCTATGTGCAAAATCAATGGAGAGAAGGTAATCAACCCCGCCGAAATCAGAAAATTTGACAGTAGTATATACAAGCCGAAAGCTATCAAGCCTATGATTATGTTCGTAAATGATCCTGCCGAGAGGACCCTAAGCTTGTTCAGCTTTGATGCCTTCTCAAACTGCTTCTCATTCGGCTCGACAAACGCCAGTGGCAGGAAAGCCAGGAAGAAGCCGAAGCCTGATGATTTCAGCTTTATCTTCTTCGATAATGCAACGAAACCATGCGAAGCCTCATGTACCGCGACAAGGAGTATTATGGCTATCAGCCAGTACAGCACCGGAACGCCAAGGACTCCCGGTATGCCGTTGAATGGGAGGACTGGATAAAATGCTGCTAATGTAGTTGTAGGATGATAAAACATCAGGGAGAAGTAGGGGATAAGCAGGTAAAGCATGTAGGCTATTGAGCCGAAAGCGACTGCGACGCCTATTGTACTGTAGACGTTTATCGCTCTTTTGTACTTTGATATCCTCTCCATTACCTTCAAGCCAAGCTTTGAGCGGTAGATGAATAGTATTTTTCCCTCAATTGAGAATCTTTTCCTGTAGACTATCACAAATGCGATTATTATAAGGACAAGGATCAAGGCTCCTATGTTGTTTTCATTACTGTACACAAACGACAAAAAGGACATAAACGCTAACTGATTATACCTTGAGCTTTCTAAGCTCCCTGTGCTTCGGTCTCAATGCAGTGCTTCCGCACCTACGGCACTTGACTTTTCCCTCTCTGATCAGCTTTTGATTTGAGATCCTTATCTTGGCCTTGCAGTTCCTGCAGATGTATATGTCTTTGAACAACCTGCTGTCAGCCACCGGATTTGCTTTTTCCATAGACTATGTAGGTCACGCTTATCGTATATAAATATATTTTGAATAGGTATTTAAATTATAAACCATAAAATAAAATGTCTATGGATTCCATCGTCGTGGGAGTGATAGGACCTTACAAGTCTGGGAAAACGAGCCTTGTCAACAAGCTCCAGCAGAGAAAAGGGATAGAGGAAGATGTAGCTTTCTACTTTTTCAAATACGCAGGGAAGAACGTTACGCTTGTAGATACACCTGGCGATATGGATGCACCTACTACGGTTGCCTCTGTCATAAGCATCTCTGATGCATGCATACTCTGCATATCTCCCGAAACAAAGATAAACTTCCAGGTCGGCGAGCAACTGATACTTATGGATAACTTGGGGATAAGGAAGGGATTGATATGCATAACAAAGTCTGACTTATCTACACCGGAAGACGTGGAGCAGCTGAAAGAGAACATCAAGAAAGTGATAAGCGCAACCTCTCTCAAGGATATGGAGATAGTCGATGTGAACATAAATGACGAGCAGAAGATTGCTGACATGCGCGCGAAGATAGCCGCAATAGAGTACGACAAGTCAAAGATAAACGGACCGATCAAGCTTGTCGTGGATCACGCCTTCGAATCAAAAGGGATGTCAATAGCCGTAGGAACTATGATGAGCGGCAGGATATCAGTGCACTCCGATGGCATAATAGTTCCCGCTCCTTTCACGAAAGAGATATCAATAAACTCTATACAGATAAACCAGGAAGACATCCAGTCGGCGGAAGCTGGTGACAGAGTCGGCGTAGCAATAAAAGGGGTGTGGCCATGGGATCTCCCGAGAGGAGTGGAGATAAGGGAGAAAGGAAAATACAGGGATATAAACTCTGGAAGGATAAAGATAAATGTGAACCCCCTATATAAGTTCGACTTGAAGGATGGGATGAAATTGGATATGGTGTGCAATTGGCAAACCTCTGTGATAAAGGTGAGCAACGTCAAAAAGGAAGGAACTGTTATTGAAACGGATTTTACCTCCGAGAAGAACTTTGCATTTGACGATAAAGACAGGATACTGATAATAAACAAGGATTTACCAATAAGGGTCCTTAGGGTCGTGGGGACTGCGAGCGTGATATGAACCAGAAGACGCTTGTGTTTGCTAAGCCCGACGGCACTGTAAGGAGGTATGCAGGGGCAAGGCTCGTAAAGGCATTTATTGACAGCGGCTTTTCATTCGAATTCTTCGGCGAGATAAAGCCAAACCGCAACTTCATGTCCGGAAAACACTATGTTCAATACGCTGACAAGCCATTTTTCAGGCCGACGATAGAGTTTGTTACATCTTCTCCCATAGTCACGATGATAGTCGTCGGCGAGGATGTGGTTAGCAGGATAAGGAAGATGATAGGACCTACCTTCTCTGACCAAGCACCGTTTGATACGCTCCGCGGTAGATATGGATTATACAAAGGAGTAAATCTCTGCCATGCCTCTGACGAAGAATCTGCGGAAAAAGAGGTAAAGATGTGGATGGATGAGGTCATTGCTTTGGATAAAAACAAGGACTACAACAAGCTTGCGTCTGAATACGTCAAAAAATACATAGACTTCCAGACTATCGATGTTATGAGATACAGAGAACTTATAAAGGACATGCTGGATAAAAAGATAAGGGTAGAGGATTTGAAAATTGAGATGTTTTCCCTCATAAAGAAGGAAAGCGACTTCGACGAGGATACGATACAGTTAACGACTGAAAATATAATAAACAACATACTTTCATGAGTTAAACGCGTCTTTAGATTTTTTTTCATATAAAATATAAGGCTAATAATTTTTCTATAATTTAGACTACAACCTTGCTTGAACGAAAGAGTTAAGTTTAATGTAGGGATATGTAGTAGGTATGAAATCGCCCATAATAGCATTTTTAGGTCATGTAGATGCAGGGAAGACCAGCATAATGGACTGTATAAGGAACACCTACTTCGCTTACAAGGAGATGGGGGGACTTACGCAGACGATAGGAATCACCGAAGTCCCTACATCTAGGATCGAAGAGCTGTCTAAGGAACTTCTAGAGAAATTCAAGGTCAAAGTCAATGTAGAAAGCTTGATATTCATAGATTCTCCAGGCCACGAAGCCTTTGTAACTCTAAGGGAGAGGGGGGCTTCAATAGCTGACTTTGCGATCCTGACTGTTGATTCAAAGGAGGGCATACAAAAGCAGACGATAGAGTCTATAAACATACTGAAGGCGTACAAGACCCCCTTTCTTGTTGCATTAACAAAGATAGACATGATAGATGGCTACATTCCTAAAAAGGACATGTCCTTCCTAGACTTCATAAACTCTCAAAATCCAAAATACACTCAAAATCTGGAGGAGAAATTGTATTCCCTTGTGTCTGACCTTTCAAACTATGGGTTCTCATCCGAGCGCTATGACAGAGTAAAAGACTTTACGAAGGAGGTCGCAATCGTGCCAGTCTCGTCTGTCAACAATATCGGTGTGAATGATTTGCTTGTGCTTATAATAGGGATAAGTCAGAGGTATCTGCCATCTGAACCGACAGAAAGAGCTGATGTCGCAATAGTCGAAGAGAAGGCGATTAAGGGGCTTGGGAAGGTGTACGATGCGATAGTTTACTCAGGGAAAATCAATGTTGGGGATAGAGTCCTTATGGAGACGCTTGACGGAGTAAAGGAGACGAAGATCAAGGGAATAATGAAGCTCAAGCCGCTTGAGGAGAGCAGAGAGAACTTTGGAAGGTATGAAAGCGTCGGCAGCATCGATGCTGTGAAACCGATAAGGTTGATACTGCAGAATCCAGAGGCGCTTATAGGGACCTCGATATCTGTGTTCAAAGATGAAACTGAGAAGGAAAACATAGAGCATACGATGAAAAGCAGTATCCAGAACTACAACGATGAGAAGAGCGGGGGAGTAATAGTATGCGCAGATTCTATTGGAAGTCTTGACGCGATGAAGAAGCTGTCCGAATCTGAGGGAATCCAAGTTGGTTTGGCTAAGATAGGAAGCCCAACAAAGAGGGACTTGGATCTTGCAAAGGTGGGAAACAGGGCGATAATGTGCTTCAATGTGAAGATAGACAGGGAAGTAGCCGAGCTTGCGGGTGCGGAGAAGGTTGTTCTGATCCAAGGGAAGGCTATATACTCTATCATAGATCAGTACAAGACCTTCCTTAGCCAACAGAAAGACCGTGAACTTCAAGATAAACTATCCAAGATAATCCTCCCGGCTAAATTTAGGGTGATTGAAAAGTCAGTTTTCAGGAGATCTAATCCCTGTGTTTTTGGGGCGGAGATTCTACTCGGCGAGATAAGACCGGGGTATAGGGTGATTAAATCTGATGGCAAGGTTCTCGGAAGGATAATGGACATTCAGAATGAGAATAAAAAGCTTGAAAACGCAAAAGCTGGGGATAAGATAGCTGTCAGCATAGATGACGCTGTATTTGGAAGAAACCTGTATGAAAACGACTTACTTTACACTGACATAGGACAGAATGACCTGATAAACTTCGAAGATGTTAAAGATTCACTGCCAGAGGACTATTCCCTCGCACTCAATGAAATAAGGAAAATAAAGAGATTCTGAAGGTTAAATGCAGGTTGAGAAGATAGAGCCGCTGCCTGTAGGAGCTACAAACAAGGCACTTGCATTCTGCGGGTTTACCAGTAAAAAGGAACCGGAATAGGTGCCTGAATTCGCAGATTCTACCGTTGAGTTCATCAAAACTCCTGAAGAGGAGTATATGCTTATCTTAAAGAACTGCTGCGATTTTATAATACTCCCCGTGTAATTGTAGAAATTGACCGTATAATTCAACGTGTTTCCAGACAAAGTGTAGTTGAATCCAACGAATGCAAGCGCTCTGTCCAAACCCACCTGAATGTTGTCTGTACCGTTTATCTCAACGCTTCTGACTAGGACATCATTAAGCCCGGGCGTAGCCGGCAGCAAGCCAGATACATTAGTATCCGCCTGCGCCACATAAAAACTGCCCCCGTGCGACAGGATAAGCTCCTTTCCGCAGAAATGAGAGCCTGGAAAATCCATGGTTGGAAAGTTTATTTTTGCGGTAGACATTGATCCTGGGGCCAAGGAGTACACATAATTAGCCTGCCCGGCTATTGTACTTGCTGCGGTAGAAAGTGTGTCCTGTCCGAACGCAACTGATAAAGAATTTGAATATCCGACCAGTACGCCGACTACTACAACTATCAAGCTTAGCGCTACCCCCACTATCACCAGATAGTCAAGCGCTACCTGCGCTCTTTTCTGTCTTAGCAGCATTTAGATTAAAAGCACTTATTAATATTTAATACTCTTCAGCTTATTATTATCTTAAGATATGGCATTCGACTCATTCGCGAATAGGCTCAAAGAGAGTATAAAGAAGCTGCTCAACTCCACCGGAAGCGAGAAAGTTGAGGAAACGCTCGAGGAGATAAAGAGGGCTTTTTTAGAAGGGGATGTAGACAAGGAGATTACTGATAAATTCCTTCAAAAAGTTCGAGATGACATAAAAGCCAACAAAGGTAAAGGGCTGATCACAAAGGAGAGGGTTGTTGACGTGATATACAACAATTTGACCGAAATCCTCGGTTCCGGACAGGAAAAGCTGCAGATAAGTTCTATCCCCTTCAAGATACTTCTTGTAGGTCTATTCGGCTCGGGAAAGACTACAACTGCTGCAAAGCTTGCAAACTACTTCAAGAAGAGAGGATACCGAGTTCTTCTTCTCGGAATTGACACTTCTCGACCTGCTGCTTTTGACCAGCTTGTACAACTTGGAAAGCAGATAAATGTGAAGGTAGCTGGCGGGGGAAAGGATGCAGTCAAGAGCATCAAAGATACAGAGAAAAGCTTCAAAGATTTTGACGTGATAATAGCTGACAGCGCCGGAAGAGATGCACTTGACGATGAACTCGTAAAGGAGATAAAACTTGTCAAGGAAACACTGAAACCTGAGGAAGTGATGCTTGTCATACCTGCTGATATAGGGCAGAACGCTAAAATGCAGGTTGAAGCGTTTCACAGTACTTTGAACATAAACCACATAATACTTACTAAGACTGACGGGACGGCTGCCGGTGGCGGGGCGCTTACGGCTGCCTACACCAGCAATGCCAAAGTGATATTTATCGGGACTGGGGAAAAAATAAACGAATTCGAGGAGTTTGATCCAAAATCCTTTGCTTCTAAACTCCTTGGCTTGGAAGGACTGGAAGGGATACTCAAGAAAGCACAGGAAGAGAACATAAAGGTCAACGAGGAAAGCGCAAAGAACATACTTAAAGGAGAGTTCTCACTTTTAGACATGTATGAGGAGTACTCAAGCACTAAGAAGATGGGACCTCTTGACAAGCTTGCTGAGATGATACCTGGACTTCCTTCATCTGGGAGAAGTAAGGAACTCATAGAGAGACAAGGCGAGAATATAGGAAAATTCGTCAATATAATGGACTCTATGACTAAAGCTGAGCTTGAGAATCCGAAGACAATCGATGCTAACAGAATAAAGAGGATCGCCAAAGGAAGTGGACAGAGTGAGGAACTTGTCAGGGAACTTCTTACACAATATAATAAGACTAAACAGATAATG
>JADFAP010000027.1 GCA_015121965.1 Candidatus Acidifodinimicrobium mancum | reverse complement strand
CCTCGCGTTCGCTGTACTTTATATTCCAGCCGTTGATGAAGTTCTCAACAGTCTCCCTCGCGCCGTAAGGTATCAATATCACTCCTTTTCCTATCCTTCTCCCTTTCACGTTTTGCATAACCCCTGGCGTTCTGCCCCTGCCGAATAGCGCATAGTTGAAAAGCATCTTGTTTGTCTGGTCTAAGTTCGTCAAATCATAAACTATCTCCACGTACCTCCCCAATCCGAATCTTGAGAGGAAGGGAGAGTTATCTATGAGGCTTACGCTGTCAAGCATCTCCTTAAATACGTCTTTGTTGATTATATCTCCCTCCTCTATGAATCTTATCAACTTGTTAGCATACTCATTCAAATCATCATATATAAATTTGTCAATGTCAGGTCTTATTTCGTTTATTTCGCCGCCTCTTATTATGACGGTGATCTCATCTCCTTTCTCCACAATGTCAAATATCTTATCTGTTAAAGTTTGCGGCAATTCCATTTGTTTATTATAAACATAACTAGTATTTAAAGTTTATCATAAACACATTTAATGCTCTAATACCTATCTTTTAAGTCGTTTTCATCAAACTTTACGTCTAATTCTCTTTCTAACTCTTTCGATAACCACAAAGGAGATAGCCGCTATTACAAGCACTCCTGCCATTAAGTATATAATCATACTCTCCGGATAGACGGGTAGGGTTTGATATTCCCCTTTGAGGTTAGTAAAGCTGTAATTTTGTCCAGCGAACGAGAAGCTTACGGAGTATGGTACCGCAGGCAGATTGGTGAACTGCGTTTTGCCGAATACAGTAGTAGTGTTCGATATTGTTATATTCTCTATGTGCACTTCTACTTTCTCAAAAGGCAGTGGTACCAGATAAATGGATGGTGTGACGTAGACATCGGTCGCGTTGACATGAAGGGTCAGGTTCGTACTGTAAGTGTGTACATCTATCGGGTAAGTTAAAACATTCAAACCATTGTAGTACACGCCATAAATTGTTATGTTTTTGTCGGGCAGAGACCAGAAGGAATCATTGAATTCTATCGCTCCTGACAGTGACACCTTGGAGGGGGAAACATAGCTTCCAGAGAGTGACAGGAAGTTGAGGCTCAAGTGTGAGAATTTGTAGAAGTATAGTGAGGCATGGTCTCCAGTAAGGTTTGTAAGATTGTATCCCGTTATAAGATAATCTCCCTCTCTCTCGGGTATAGGCAGTAGATTAATGGACGTACCGGATGCATAAAATATCGGCGTCCCATTTGTCACAATTGATCTATGCAGCGACTCCTGATTTGAGAGAGGTATATACCTGTAATAGACGGCTTCGGCACTGACATTGTTCGCAGGACCGTACAGCATTGCAGTTATTTTGTTATATCTATCGAGTGTCAGAGTGATGGTGATCGGATAGAAGATAGCCTGGTGATATACGTTAGAGTAGATTATACTGCCGTTGTTGACTTCGATTCCTTTCAGCGCATACTCAGCTCCGTTTGTAGAGTAGTTAAGAGCAAAGGAGTAATCCACTGTGCTTCCGTTATCCACCCAATCCTCCAGCGTTGAGTTAGCGTCATAGTTTATGACCGTGACCTTAACCTGTGGTGTGAAGTTTATGTAGATCTCACCAGGAGAAGTTACGAAGAATGAGGCTTGGTTAGTATTCGACGAGGCCAATCCGGATATCTTGGGATTTACGTACCTCGTGTTTCCCAATGAGAGGTTATAAACAACTATGTTCGCCTTCTCTCCAAACGTAAGATTTATGCTCTGGTTAGCCGTGTAGTTCTTCCCATTCAGTGAGAACACAGCACCGTTGGCGTTTGATAGGAACGGTATCTGATATGAAGTCTTTGCGAGGAGCTGGACAAGGGAATACGCTATCGGGGTTCCGATGCCAGTCACCATGCTATAATTTCCGTTAGCACAGTAGAACCCATTGCATCCTGAGTTTATTAGATGGAAACCTAGCGAGGGGGAAGTTTGGAATACCTCATAGAGACTTGGGAGGAGCTGGATGTTTGCGCCAAGCTTTTGCTCGACCAAGGATGAAAGCGCTGACCAGGCAGGAGCGCCTATACTGGTCCCTGTAAGGCCTTCCCACGACCCGTTGACGTAAGCGCAAATTGGTGTGCCAGCATTGAAACTTACGTCTGGAACCTCTCTGTAGCTGCTCAAGGGTGGCTGGAATAGAGGTCTAGGGAAGAATCCGCTTTCTCCTCCGCCGCTGTCGTTCCAAGCGGTTTCGCCTGCGTACCCTCCAGACGAAGAGACAGAAAGCACAGTCCCGCCTACTGACACGACATCAGGGCTGGAAGCGGGAAAGTTCACAGATAGGGCGTTCCCTCCATTATACGCTCCAGAATCCCCACTTGCTGCGAATACATTTATGCCCTTGTCATAGGCGTTCTGGAAGATCGAGTTATAGTAAGACAGTGAGCTGCTTGAGTATCCATCTTCTGGTGCTCCCCAGCTGATAGATACCGCGTTTATGGGGAGGTTGTTAATTGTGTAATTTACTGCATTTAGAAGAGAGGTGGAGTCAGGTGTTATGACCAGGTATATTTTTGCTCCAGGTGCCAGTGAATGAACAGTCTCAACGTCAAGCGTAGTCTCTCTCGTCCAGTTGGAATAGTTTACAGTCGGAGAGCCATACGGCTCGACTATGACCAAGTTCGATCCTAAGTTTAGGGGAGGAAGCCCATAGGCAGAATCAAAGGCTGAGAGACTCTGCATCAGACCGGCTGCGCCATGAGCATCAACTATTGCTATGCTTTCACCAGTCCCGTCTACACCTTGCGAATACAGCTGCGTGAAGTTGTATGCGGTACGTAGTTGAAGAGGAGAAAGGAAGGGACATGTGCCCTGCGTATAAAGAGGGATGAAGTTGAAATTAAGAGACACCGAAGGCTCAGCAAAAGACGTTGAGACTGCGAAAAACACCAGCAGCATAATCACCACCGGCAGCATTTTTATGTATGTCTTTTTCATAACCTATCTAAGTCTCTTCCGTTTAAATTATTTTCTTTTGTGCATGGGGCTGATTTGTCTTTCAGTTTTGGTAGGACTCCTACAAGAAACTTAGATTAACAAACTTCTTGACACAAAAGTAGATGCCTATATAATTTAGTCTATGCTTAAAAATTATCTCAGTAGCTGAGACATTTTAAAGACTTTTTGTCTCAATAGCTGAGATAAATTTCATGATCAAAGGTTCCTCTAAAATTTTAGAATTAATACAAGTTACATTTGGTTCTTCGAGGCAGGACATAAGGAACACAGAGATAAGTAATCTTATAACAGCGTCGAAATCGCTTAAGTGCGAGAACCTCACAGTTGTAACATGGGATTATAAAGCTGAGGAGGAGATTGACGACAAAAAGACTAAATTTGTACCACCGTGGAGATGGCTTCTAAATTTGTGATTTCATAGTTTTTTCCAGATTGATATTAAGTGAACTTCCATGTTCATCGTTTTAGGAATCTCATTAAAAAGAGTTAAATACACTGGTTTTCTATAGAAAAGAATGAAAATTCCATCTAAGGTCAACCGTTTCTGCAAGTACTGCGGAGAGTACACTGAGCACACAGTAGTGCTAGTAAAGCCAGGCAGAAGGGGCACGATGACAAAGGGAAGTAGGAGAAAGCTGTGGAATATAGACCACGGTTACGGAAGCACCCCCTACCCGATGTTTGAGCACAAGAAGATAAAGGTGAAGACCACGAAGAGATACGACATAAGATATAAATGCAACAAGTGCGGTAAGATGGAAGTCCAGAAGAGGGGAAAGAAAGCAAAGAAGCTGGAGATAAAGTGACATGGAAGAGATAATTTTTAAGAACGTTGAGAGCGCTTTCATGAAGGTCAGGTGCAAAAAATGTAAGAATGAGCAGATAGTCTTCAGCAGACCATCATCCGACGTTAAATGCCTTGTGTGCAGTGAACTGTTAGTAAAGGCTACAGGTGGAAAGGGCGAAGTGCTCGGTGAAATAATAGAAACATACTCTTAATCTTTTAGCAACTTAATGGGTTTATTGATGGCCGGCAAGCTTATAGTGTTAGAGGGGATAGATGGCACGGGGAAGGCTTCTCAGGCTGCTCTTCTTGAGAAGTATCTTAAAGATATAGGTAAAGTGGTGTCGGTCTACTCTTACCCGGATTATAATTCGATCTACGGCAAAAGAATAAAGTCGTTCCTTTACAACGAAATAAAGCTATCCATTGACGAGCTCTTTTTCCTGTATTTTGTGGACATAATAAAGGATAATTTAGCAGTCAGGGCAAAACTTGCAAAAGGTGAGTTTGTCGTGATGGATAGATACATTTTTTCAACCGTGGCTTATCAGGCTGCTGGGGGGTTCGATATCGAAAAAGCAAAATCTATAGTCTCATTGTCAGGTCTGAATAAACCAGACTTAGTACTTTACCTTGATATGCCTATAGAGGTTTCTATGGCTCGCAAATACCAGCAAAAGGGAGCTGCCTCCGTTGACAAATTTGAAGCAAGCAAGAAGTTTCTTATGTTAGTAAAGGAGAATTATGACAAGCTTCTGGAGAAAAATTTCTATTCGAACAAGTGGGCGAAAATAGAGGCTAGTGATAAGCCTAAAGACGTGGTTTTTAAGAAAATGTTAAAGAAAATAGAATACGCGAGAATACTCTGATATGCGATAAGCGTAAGGACGAGTCGGTCCCAATGTCAAATTAACGTATATATTTGTCTATATTCAATTACATTCTTATGGGTGTTTCAGATACACTGAAGTCAAGGAAAGCGACGTTTCTGTTCTCAGATAAAGAGGTTAAGGAGGAGACAATAGTCGATATATTAGACGCTGCGAGGTTTGCTCCGAATCCTACGGGGATATATGAATATGAGTTCATAGTGGTCGCAGATAAGGATACAAAGAAAAAAGTGAGTGAAGCTTGCCTTACCCCAAATATAGATTCTGCGCCATTCATCGTAGTCATAGCCTGTAACCCTGAGAAACTGGAATCGCTGTTCGAAAAAGATGAAGCTGGGGAGATGTGCATAGATAATGCGGCGATGGTGGCTGAATTCATAATCCTATATTCGTCTGAGCTTGGACTAAGCAACGCTTCTATAACAAACCTTAACCAAGCAAAGATGAGAGATGTTCTAGGTCTTCCAGGGGAGTATGTCGTCAGATGGGTTATCCCTCTAGGTTACGCAGCGGGAGGCAGCAAGGGATACGAGCAGACTCCTCCAAAGATAGGCGATATAGTACACATTGACAAGTTCTGAATACAGAAAGCATCGTCTAAACTATTTAAATGAATAGCTCAAGAAGTATAATATGAACAAAAAAGGACAAGCAAGGATGCCTTCATCTTTTGGAGGACTTGTACAGTACTACTCGGAGTACAAGAGCAAGATAAAGATAAAGCCGAGGACGGTTGTCTTCATAGGTATAGCAATAGTTATCGTAGTGACTCTAGCTAGGATATTCTTAAGCTGAAAACGCTGTTCCCATTAACTATGGAAAAATTGACGGCTTTGGTTTCAGATTTTGATGATACGTTGTTTTTCAATAGATCAGCGATAGTGTCTGCGGCTGAGGACTTATACAGTATAATAGAAAGAGAGAAGGAGAGCGATGAGGATTATAAAGCGATGAGTGATTTGGAGGTCACCGCCAAAGAAGGCAGGATTCCAAAAGGTTTCAGTAAGAAATGGAAAAATCAGCTTTATACCTTCGCTTATGCGAAATACAACGATAAACTTTCTCCGAACAACTTTCTCATTAATTACTTGAATCAAAGAGTTACGCAGGGTGATAAGTTAATAATTCTAAGTGCAAGAGGTGAGGAGTTTAGAAAGCAGACAGAGGGGTTGCTGAATAGATATGGCGTTAAATATGATGAGGTAATTCTACCAGAGAACCATCGATTGAAAGATGAGGAATGGAAGTTAACGGAGATAGAAAACTTGATTAAAAAGTATAGCCATCTGGCGCTGTTTGAAGATAAATTTGAAAATATACAGTACATAGCAAATGGCCTAGGAATAAATGAAAATGCGGTTGAATTTTATTTGGTAGATAATTCAAATCTTACTAGGATAATTTAGCGGTGAGTTCCGTTCACTCTTCTGTGAATAGCGATTTGATCACGTCAGACAGGGTAGAACTGGTGTTCTTTATATAATTGTAGAAATCTTCTTTTGTCTTTTCAAGGAGTTTTACATTCTCCCTGTATCCACCTTTATCTTCCTTAAGATTTTCCATATACTCCTTGTATGTCTTTAGATAAGACAAATCGATTGGGCGAGTGGTCTCTTCCAGAAGACTCTCAAGGCGGTCGTGAAATTCCCCAGAAAGGGAATCATAGGTTATCTCTTTGACTGTCTCCTTGATAAAGCTGGTCAGATCCTTTAGCGTCTCCTGTAAGCTTACACTATAAAGCCGCATAATATGCTCGAAAGAGTTGGTGTTCTCTATGGCTTCCTTTCTGTAGCTTTCCAATCCAGTGGTCTTATAAAGGTTCGAGAAGCTTATCGCGTTTTCAAGATATGGCGTAGTCACCGCCCCAAAAGCCTTTATAGTAGAAGCTAGCGAATCAAGATCGGATTTTTTGGGCTTTTTTAAATTGATATCCATATCAATTACAAGTATAATAACGACCGTAAGCATTTAAGCGTTTTAAGGTGTCAAGTACAGCGAGGAATGGAGGTAAGATAGATAAGTATCATTCAATTCTAACTAGTACTAGCCGTCGGCTAAAAAGTAAATTGTATCAAACATAGAAAATAATAAAAAAGAATAAAATAAAAATAAGGTTTTGAGGTCCGAGCAGCCCAAAACCTTATGAAGATGATTACAATATACCCTATTTAAAAGGATACTATGAAACCGTTGGAAACTGTTTCTAGGTGTTTTTCCGCAGATATTCCTTAAATTTCTCCCCTTCTGTAGATCTGACCCTCTTCTTTGGTTTTAGAATCCTTATATTGCCGTATCCAAAGTCGACTACAAGTAGGAAGGGGAAGCCAAAGAAAGAGGGTTTGCTGTAGCCATAGTAATAAAGCGACTTCTTTGAGGTAGATTTAACCTGGAAGAACACGCACTTCTTGCGCTTGAAAGCGATTAGATCGTATTCTCCGAGGCTGCCGCCGGATCTGATGACATGCCAACCTGACTCACTGAGCATCAGCCTTATCTTCCTCTCAACCCTGTACCCTTTTTTGTTGCTGAACATGATGATTTAGTTCCTTTTCAGTTTATTGTTTCTCCCTTCAGGTATCACTTTTATGAATTTGTACCTTGACAATTTTGAAACAATCTTGCTGACCTTCGCCTTTGAATATTCGCTCTTTTTCACGATCTCATTCTGCATGATGAAATCATCTTTTGGAATAAGATTAAGGATTCGCTTTTCATCTCCACTTAAGAGAATCTTGAATGGGTTATGTCTTCTTCCCCTCGTACCGCGAGTCGGGGTGGATCTTCTCCTTCTGATTGAAGTAAGCCAAAGTTCGTACCCTATGACGACTATAACCACCGCTATCAGGATGTACAGCACATAGAGCAGGTTGTTCTGCTGCTGCGGCGGAGGAAGAGAGAGTTTGTACCCTAAATAGAATGGAATGATAACGTATAAGTTAGGAGAGTAGGATTGGTTCTCTATTACCCACCTTGCGTCTATTCTCTTACCATTTGTGAAGAAGCCGTAAACAATCGGCCCGTAGTTGTTTGGTTTAGTGGAAGTTACTGCATACGCCCCTTCTGGCAGGAGCATATCAAGTCTGAAGTAGCTTGTGAATGAAGGCGGGATAAAGTAATAAGTATTCATGAAATAAGAGTCGTTGACGTTAACATTCTCGTTGTATGTGAACAGTATATCAACTCGGCTTAACCCTTTAATCTTATTTACGTTAAGCATCAGATAATTTGAGAGATTTTGGTATCCAAAGGCAGTATGCGTGCCATTGATGTAAATCGAAATATCGTAGGCTCCGGATGGGATAGGGATGTTAAAGGTACCATTTACTCCAGAGACAAGAATAGAGTAGTTGACTATATTTTCAGCGTATGCATTTGAAGTCTGATTGACTGTATCAGTAACATTCATATAGGAAGTTTGGGCGTGGACCAAGCTGACAGACAGAAATGATAGGAACAAAAGCAATGCAAACAGGCTAAGTATCACTCTCTTTCTCATTTGTTAATGATATCAATACGTGTTTTTAAGTCTTTTATAGGGAAGAAAGAGCTTGGTAGTGTCCTATACCCCATAAGCTCGCTGGGTACAGGATTCGAACCTGTGAATCCTTGCGGAAACCGGTTCTCGGGACCGGCGCTTTAACCACTCAGCCAACCCAGCTTTGTATACATAATTAGAGTAGTTCAACGTTAATAATTATTGCTTTCAGATAGCTTATCTTTATCATGTGAGAGATTTACTTCACCCCTAGAATTAATGTGCTCTTCTTCCTTACATTCGGTAGCATTATTCACTGGCACTCTCAAACAGTAGAAGAAAAAACATTTATATACATCAATTTAGTATAGGATTATATGCCATTTAAAGCATTCAATAATGTCCATTCAAAAACAGATAAGCACTTAACCTTTCTAGGAAAGAACAAGCGTTCACAATCAGCCTTAGAGTACATGATGACCTATGGCTGGGCTATTCTAATCATAGTCATAGTAGCAGTAGTCTTATACAGTATGGGTATATTCTCCCCCTCATCCTTCCTATCCTTCTCAGGTATAACAGGATTATCAGGTTTCCAGCCGGCATCAGCAGCATGCGCATCAAATGGTCAGATGATAGTAAAGTTATCAAATTCGTTAGGCTATCAGGTTTCACTCTTCTCCATAAACGTAACTACTTCATCAGGAGTATCAGTAACCCAGCCAGAATCAGCTACCTTATATCCAGGTCAAACACAGGAATTCATTGTCTTCGGAATATGTCCTAAAACTTCAGGTTCTTCATTTTCCGATACGATAACCGTAGCATACACAGAACCTTCCAACCCTATCCCAGGTCCTTATTCATTATCAGGAACAGCGAAAGGTACTTCAACAACACCGACATACAACACCTTCACAGCCTATAACCTTCCAGGAAATGTTCCATGGACAGTAGAATACGCGGGAATGAATCAAACAACCTCAGCGTCATCAATGAACTTCGTCTCCTTATCTAACAGTGCCTGGCAGATCTATCCAACAACAGTGAACGGAGTGACCTACTATCCGATCTACGCCGCAGGAAGTAACATCTCCGCTGGCTACAACCTTGAGGTTGATTTCATCCCGATGAGAAACCTTTGGTTTACAAATAATAATGCTGCCAACGTTTCAATGATCTATTACAGCAATAACACATTAGCATTAAACAAAGTGTCTGGTGGAACAGGGCTCGTTAGTGTCGGTTCCGTTCCTCTTGGTGTCGCCATCGCTCCAAATGGTCAGTACGCCTACGTTGTTAATGGTGGTAGTAACTCCGTCTCAGTCATCTCCACATCCTCCAATTCCGTCGTCTCGACCATCACCGTCGGTTCCGGTCCTGTTGGTGTCGCCATCACTCCAAATGGTCAGTACGCTTACGTTACTAATCAATACAGTAACACCGTCTCAGTCATCTCCACATCCTCCAATTCCGTCGTCTCGACCATCACCGTCGGTGCCCAACCTATTGGTGTCGCCATCGCTCCAAATGGTCAGTACGCCTACGTTACTAATTGGTACAGTAACACCGTCTCAGTCATCTCCACATCCTCCAATTCCGTCGTCTCAACCATCCCAGTTGGTACTAATCCTCTTGGTGTCACCATCACTCCAAATGGTCAGTATGTCTATGTTGCTAATTGGAGCGGTACCACCGTCTCAGTCGTCTCCACCTTCTCTGATTCCGTCGTCTCGACCATCACTGTCGGTACTGATCCTTTTGGTGTCGCCATCGCTCCAAATGGTCAGTACGCCTACGTTGCTAATGCAGGTAGTGCCACCGTCTCAGTCATCTCCATATCCTCTAATTCTGTAGTCACAGCCATTCCCGTCGGTTCCAGTCCTCATAGTGTCGCCATCACTCCTAATGGTCAGTACGCCTACGTTACTAATTACGGCAGTAACACTGTCTCAGTCATCTCCACATCCTCCAATTCCGTTGTAACGACGATAACCGGTACTCCTGCTGCTCCTTGCAGTATAAACTATGGCCCTCTTGGAAGTACATGTTGAATTTTTAATAAAATAATATTTTTTATTTATCTTACTCTTATTTTGTGAATACCCATTATTCGCTTATGGTCTTTATCTTCCTGAAGTTCTTAAATAGTAGGAGGTCGTAGATTATCTTCAGCGATCCGCCGAATATAAACGGAGAGCCATTGCTTACTACTTGCATCAACTGCCCGCTTATCACCGGTGAGATAGATTGAGTATACATCCTAGCTGCAGTTGTTGTAGCAGCGGCTTTGTTTCTATATCTCTTGCGTATTACCATCATTGTGTATGCCTGCCTCGGTGGAACATCCATCTCCGCCAATGACATCCTAAGCAGGTAGAAGATCACAGCTATTATCGCCGTCGGTGAAAACGCAATCAGAATCAGGAAAACGTTTGAAGGCAGGTGGGTGAAGACCATGGTGTTTACTAGTCCAATCCTTTTTGATAGGTGGTATGAGAAGAAATAGGAGGATATTACAAGCACGTTAGCGAAGAAGAATATGTAACCAAGGTAGGATTCCGTGAGCCCAAATCTTATAAAGAAGAAGTAAGCTATCATGGCCTGGAGCGTAAATCCGCCTCCAAATGAGTCAATGCTGAAAAGCTCAGCCAGCCTATTTATCTTTTTTCTGTCGATTTCAGGTATCGCTATCCTCTTGGTAGCATTTTCCTTCTTTTCTCCTTTAAGCATGAGGTACAGCAGGCCAGATAAAAGTGAAAGCGAGAAAAGCACAAGGAAGAAATCCTTTATATACACGTCTGGCAAGGAGACTGACAGCGAGCCGGCTGCTATTGCAATGCCTCCAAACACATTGTATATTGAAAAGTATTTCGGGTTCTTCCCCTTAGCCGAGTCAGAAAAGGCTGCGTTTTCAAGGCTGAATGTAGGTCCTATATCTGTGCCGTTCACGCTGATTAGAGACAGCAGCGTAAATATTACAAATACTATCGCATTCTCTGTGAAAAACATAATAAGCGAGCTTATTGCAGTTATAAATGAAAACATCATAAGAGAATTTCTTCTGCCAATGAAGTGGGCGAATCTATGCGAGAACATCGTGAAAGTTGCGCTGGTTGCGATTATCAGCGTGAACACCAGCCCGACTTCCAGTTTTGAGAAGCCAAGCGATGAAAGGTAAAGTGGTAGGACTATGCTTATGAAGCCAACTGAGAAGGCTCTGAGGATTTTCGTTGAAAGCAGCACAGTTGTGTTTTTCATATCCTATCTAATATGCAGTCGCCGGGATTTGAACCCGGGTCACGAGCTTGGAGGGCTCATGTCCTCCCACTAGACTACGACTGCACTATACAATAAATTAAGCATTGATATTTAAAATAAGTGGTGTATAATATAATTGAGGTTATCGATGGATGGAAAGGTTTTAGTGACTGGTGGGGCAGGGTTTATAGGGTCATCTCTTGTCGACAAGCTAATGCTCCTCGATTATCGTGTCAAAGTCATCGACAACCTAAGCTCAGGTAGGAAAGAAAATATAAATTATCACCTAAATAGGGATTCCTTCGAGTTCATAGAAGCTGACCTTCTGAAAGAGGATATATCACAGTACTTTGAGGGGGTGGATGAAGTCTGGCATCTCGCTGCGAACCCGAACGTTAAGTCTGGGTTGAGCAATACAAAAGACATGATAGACCAGAATATTCTCGTAACCTACAATGTATTGGAGGCAATGAGGAAGAACAACGTAAAGAAGATAAACTTCACGTC
>JADFAP010000031.1 GCA_015121965.1 Candidatus Acidifodinimicrobium mancum | reverse complement strand
AGCAGTCCTTGTACTTTCCGCCTGCAAGAAGCTTAGCACCCTTACTGACTGCATCCTTTACCATGTCGTCTATCCTCTTAGCCGCACTTTGGCTTATAACCGGACCCATTGTGATATTCTGGTCTTCGGCCGGATTTCCAAACTTGTAATCTTGTAAATGCTGCTTCAACTTTTCAACAAAACCGCCATATATCTTTTCTACCGCTAAAACCCTACTCACTGCATCACACCTTTGACCCGCAAGCTCTAAAGATCCCTTTACGCATTCCTTTGCAGCTAAATCTAAGTCCGCATCATCCAAGACGATGACAGTTCCCTTCCCTCCAAGTTCTAGGTGAGTCTTCCTTAAACCAGCTATGCTAGCGATGTGTTTACCAACGTCAGTGCTACCTGTAAAGCTTATCATGTTGACTCCCTCGTTAGAGGTAAGGTAATCCCCGGCTACATCTCCCTTACCAGTTATTACCTGAAATGTCCCATCCGGCACTCCAACACCTTGGAAGATCTTTGCGGCCATTAAGAAAGCTATTGGATCAGCGCTGGGGGGCTTTATTATAACAGAATTTCCTGACAAAAGAGCAGGAATGACCTTAGCCATAGATGTATAAAATGGATAATTGAATGGAGATATCCCCAAAACTACGCCTAACGGCTCCCGTATGACCAAGGCAATCTTTTGGGATGTGTCACTTGACCAATCACCCGGGATATATTCGCCCATAATCCTTCTCGAGTCTTCCATGCTCAGTCGCATCCTCTCTATGGTTGCATTGAACTCCCCCTCCGCAGAGCGCCTGGCCTTGCCCGCCTCCTTGACAAGCGTGTCCACTATATCTGACTTGTATTTCTGAAGCTCCAATCTGAATTTGTTTATAAGCTCTATCCTGTCGATCGCAGGTAAATCTCTGATCTTATGCTTAGAATCAACAGCGTACTTTACCGCTAGGTCTACGTCTTCTTTACTTGCACTTGATATCTCTGCCAACTTCTTGTTGTCTATGGGGGATATTAAGTCAAATTTGTCCTTGGTCTCCACCCATTTGCCGCCGATGAACAGCTTAAGCCGCTTGAATTCGCCTGGTGTGTATATTTCAGAGAATCCCTCACTTAGATTTAGTTCTACCATTTTATCACTTATACATCTCTGATTTAAATCTGTTTATATTAGGCTCTCTGCGAAGGTTTATTTGTAATATTAATAATGCATAACTTAAGCTGATCTTACTCTGTTATGAACGTTTTTCCATCTCTTTTCTCAACTTGGATGGTACTGTCAGCTATGTTCTTCAGATTGTCATCATGGGTGACTATTATTATTTGGTTTACACCGGCTATTTTCGTTATAGAATCGGCTAACGCTGACACATCCTTCTTGTCCAAGCCAGATGTAGGCTCATCCATGATAAATATGTCATTGCGGCTTATCCCGCCCAACTTTGCAGCTATAGATGACAAGGATATCCTATAAGCGAGTGCAACGATAGTTTTCTCACCCCCCGAAAGCCCCTTAGACTCAAAGTTGTCTTCTCCTGTCTTGATGTTAACGTTGTAATTGTTATCGATGTCCACTACGTAATCCGTCTCACTCCTAAGCTCATAGAATTTAGCCTGGAAGAGGGCTTTGAAATCCCCTATGAATCTGTTTCTGACGTATTCCCTTATGCTCCTTATGTCTTCGCGCAGATTTGACAGCAGCTTTATGCCTTTTTCAAGTTTAGTAAGCTTAGCGTTTGCCTCCTCCTTCGCCTTCAATTTTTCGGTTATTTCCTCAAGTTTGTGTCTCTCTTCTTCTCTCCTCTCCTCCAGGAGGGACTTCTCTTTCTTATTCTCAGCCAGCTTGGACATTACCTCGTTATATTCGCTGTTTATGCGTTCTAAATCCTTCTTTAGCCCTTCCCCTACAGATGCATCAAAATTAAGCGATTCTAAGTCGGACTTATGTCTTTGAAGGTCCAACTCTTTCTCCTGAAGAGATTTCATCTTTTGCTCTATTTCAGAGTTTATAGATGACAGCTTGGTCAGCAATGCCCTTGATTTTGACGCCCCATCAAGCTTCTTACTTATTTGCAGTTTCTTTTCAAGAAGCGCACCTATGTCTTTACTTATCCCTTCTAATTCTGACTCCAGCTTTTCCAGCTTATAGCTTAATTCGCTTACGTTGATTAGATCGGCCTCCCTTTTCAGTCTCTCTATGTCAACATTTGTGCTGGATAGCTCCTTTTCCAACGAGAACAACTCCCTCTCTATAGAGGATTTTGAAGGCTTGCTTTTGTTTGTCTTTATCTCTTCATACCTCAAGATCAAATCTTTGTATCTCCTAATCCTGTCTCCGAATTCTTTCTCAACATGAGACTTGTCTACTATGGGCGAACCGCAGAATGCGCATATTCCGCTGGATAAGCTTTTCTCCCTTTCCTCCGTCAATTCATTTATGAAGTCTTTTATCTGTTCTACCCTCGCTGCGGCTTCGTCCTCAGTCAACGATTCCCTTGCCTTCTCAAGCATAGCCTTATTTTCAGTGACCATCTTTTCTATATCATCTCTCCT
Organism: Candidatus Acidifodinimicrobium mancum; assembly: GCA_015121965.1. Classification (GTDB taxonomy): domain Archaea; phylum Nanobdellota; class Nanobdellia; order Parvarchaeales; family Parvarchaeaceae; genus Acidifodinimicrobium; species Acidifodinimicrobium mancum. The sequence continues at coordinate 10,888 of JADFAP010000031.1, read as the reverse complement.
TTTGAGAACCTTGGCGAGATCCTCTGCGAGTTTGTTTTTCCTGTCATTCAAAACGCTCATTTTCATCTGAATCTCATGGATCTCCTTCACTTTCTGATCCTTCTCTGAGTTACGCTTGCTTATGGAGATATCAAATTCCTTCAACTCTTTCAGAAGATTATCCTCTTCGCCCTGCTCTAAATTTTCGGTCTTTTGAGCTAATAGATTCCTTTCACTGTGAAGACTTTCTATTTCCCCTCTTAATTTGTCTTCTTCCTTCATCTCCCTCTCGATAAGCGATTTCAGTACGTCAAACTTCATCTGGAGCTCCTTTTCACCCTCCAACTTCTCCTCGTATGTTTTTTTGTCTTGAGCCAAATTTGACATACTCACACTTCCTTCATCTATGCTTTTCTCTAGAGATTTTATGTTTTGCTCTATGTCCAACAGCTTGTTCCTTATGTCTATCAATTCCTTATCGCCTACTGAAAATTCTATCTCTTTCCTCAGCAAAGCAGCCTCATTTTGCATCTCCAAGGCTATGGGCTTAAGTTCGTCATACACCATGGCGTACTTTCCGACTTGAAGTGTATCATCTATGTACTCCTGCTTTCTCTGCGTAGTGTCAAAGACTAGGTTCTTCAGCTCATCTTGCTTTATGTAAACGACTGCTTCGAACGTCTTCAACGGGTCCGAGCTCATTGAAAGGCTCTTTGAGATGAATCTGTTTATGTCAGAAGCTCTATTCTGCAGGTCTACTTCTCTACCGTTTATGCTTACTCTATTGAATGAGTCATCATTTCTTACCGCGTCTTTAACCCTCTTTAGCCCCCTCACAACACTGATCTCTTCTCCATTCTCTGTAAAACCCAATGAAACGCTTCCTCCGCTGCACCCCCTCCTAAGAAGCAGCCTGCCCTCATTCTGCCCTTCGCCTATCTTTCCAAACAAAGCGTACTCTATCCCCATCAAGATTGAGGACTTACCACTACCAGTGTTGCCAACTATGACATTTATTCCACGCTTAAACTCTATAACTGCATGCGAGTAGCTTCTTATATTGTTCAGCTCTATCTTATTGATTATCATAGATATCAACCGCTTTCTGCTTTATTCCAACCAGCTCTTTCCCATTTTCCACCGAATCTATTATTAAGTGGGCAAACTCAACTTCTTTTTTGCTGTAGCCCTTAGCTGACAGAAATTCATCCTCTATGTCACTTATATTTTCGCTTTTTATGGATATGTTCTCAGAATCTGAGTCTGAGAGCCTCGAGATATTAACGCTTACGTAGGAGTAACCTAAAGCTTTTGCATTTGATTTTATGTCCTGAATGTCCAGTTCTGTTCTCTTGCCGTTCATTTTTCCCTCTACTATCACCACAAGCAGTTTCCCGTCGTTCTGTTTAAATTTTGAAAGCGCCTCCGATTTAAGCTGCTTCTGGTCTTTTCCATCCGCGTTTATGTAGATTATCTCCTTTTCCCTTGTTTTTAACAGCTGGTACCTTATGCTGGATATCCCACTTTCGGAGTACTCTATCACATAGAATCCTCTATTAGGATTACTTACTATCTCCTTCTCATCACAGTATTCCGTGGATCCTGGGTACTGAATTATTCCATTATTGTACGGTATATTGTCCCTGTGGCCGTGCCAATGGCCAGCCGCGTAGTAATCAAAGCCCTTCGGCAAATTTTCTGTATCTAAATCCTTAAAAGTCTCCCCCAATGCTGATATAGTGTGATGGAAAATGAATATCTTTATCCATGCATTCTGATCGATATCAACATCCAAAACCTTGAAGATCTCGTCCTCCACGCGGCTTCTCTTTCCCCTAACGCCAGCTATGAAGGCATTTAAGTAGGTAATTCCGCTCAAATGAATTCTATCCCCTTCTTTCTTCATGTACTTGTTAGAATTCAGATTGATGAGCAAACCGTTTCTATCAAATAGATCTACTATGCTTAATTCTTCCCCTACACCTACGTCGTGAGACCCCGGAACGGTGAAAAACTTTATATTCTCCTCCTTCAGCCTATGTAGCTGGTCCGTTACGAAAAGCAGATCATTTATGTCCGGCGAACCGCTGTCAAAAACATCTCCTGAGTGCACAATGAAATCAACTTTAGAATCTATGGCATAATCTATTAGCTCTGAGAAGGCTCTCTTTATGTCATCATTACGCTGCTTGTCCTTGTATACATTGCCTATGTGTGTATCCCCAGTATGTATAAATTTATAAGTCATAGTTATATAATATACTTGATTCGCTTTAATAATTATAATATTTTATGGACAATTTTATTAAGAAAGAAACTGTAAGGATGTATGATGTTGACGCTCAAGGAGTGGTGCATTATGCATCTTACTACCGATTCTTTACCAATACCTTAGAAGAGTACGCCAAGGCTAATTTTGAGGGGCTTCTGTCAGAGATGAGCAACGACACATGGTTCGTCACAGTCGAATCAAAGGCAACCTATCATAAGCCTGTCAGATTGGGGGATACCTTGGAGATACACATGAACGCTAAGATAGTCTCTAAATCTGCAGTAAGATTCGATTTTCGGGTGTTCAAAGGGGAAACGCTTACAGCGGAGGGGTACATTACGCAGGTGTGTATAGATCCGAAAGTTTGGAAGCCCAAACCAATTCCAGAATCTTTAGTTAAAAAGATAGGGAACTAAAAGAAATCGCTTAAGTCCTTCCTTGTAAGATTCTTGAATGTCAGCCAAGTCTTTCGTATGTATTTAGAATAAGGCTCCTCATTTATTCTGCCATTGTCATTTATTATCTTCAAGAAGGCTATCGTCCTAGGATCAGACGAATAACCGCTTCCAAAATCATACGATAACTCCTTCTTTATAGCCTCTACTTCCCTTTCCCTCTGCGCCTTTGCTAGTATGGACGCTGCCCCAACCTCCACGAAATCCCTATCTGCGTAGTTTCTTGCTGTTATCTCCTTACCCTTTATCTTCTTCTCTAGGTAGGCTTTGACCTTCGAGGTATTAGCGGAAGGTGAATCTACTATTACTTTGTCACCTTTGATAGAATTTGCTATCTCAGCCATCTCATCCAATTCAAAGTAATTCAGATTCTTCCTAGACTTGAACCTGTCATCTATCTCTTTGGCAGTCCTTACCACAATCTTGAAATCCAAGCTAAATTCTTTTATTATCCTCTCTAGTTGATATATTTTCTTTATGCTCAACATCTTTGAGTCCTTAACGCCCGCTGATTTAAATTTTACTTTCAATTCTTCATCAAGACTTACTCCGGCTATAACTATAGGACCTATCACTGGTCCTCTTCCAGCTTCATCTATTCCTATCGTTATACTATTTTCCATCAGCCCTGTTATCAGCTCTGAACTTTGCGTGTCCGAACTGTATCAGAAGTGTTATACCAAATTTCTCAAGCCCGTAAGGAATATCGCATGCCCCATAATTGCTTCCGCCCCATATGTAAACGTCAGCACCTGTGTTCTCTCTTATTGTCTTCGATACTTCAAGGGCGTGACGCTTGAAACCGTCTGGAAGCTGGATAGCAACCTTCTTATGACCTTTCTCTTTGATTCTCTCGAATATCCTCTCGAAATCCACGTCATACCTGTCTGTTATAAAATCCACACGGAATTCCTGCACCATATCAAATCAACTTAACCTTATAGTCAACAGATTACTCCAATCAAGCTTTAATATTTATACGTTAGAATCTGATGCCTTATTATTCTTCTCTTTTCTATATTTTTGCCCCCCCTTCAGCCTTATGTAGTAGGACAGCGGATTCTTTATGAGTTTACAGGTTTCATTCGGGAAACACACATTAAAGTACTTGTAATACCCAGCCGCATCACAATTTGGAGGGGGGTAGCTCTTACCACTGAAGGCGTAGTCGAGCTGCTGCTTTATATAATTCTCCTTCAAAGGCGGTTTATTTCTCTGGTTCCAGCTAATGAGCAGACTGTTTATCTCTTCTTTGTTCTTTCCTATGCTTCTATAGAAGTTTGTAAGGATGAAGACAGACCTCTTTCTCCCATCTGACAAGCCCTTGTTTATCTCTCTCATGCAGGGCGGCAGTGCCGCTTCATCCAGAGGCAAATTGTAAACCTTGTGCTCCACTTCTTTCTCAACTTTTTCGGGTTCTTGAGCTGAATGATCATATGAATCCAAAAATAGCCTCTTGGCTTCGTCCTTACTAGGCTTGAGATCAAAGAAGTCTATCTTTGTATTGACCACTTCTGGGTTTGCATCTTCTAATCTAAATTCTTCTAGTTTATCCTTATCTATGGGTAGGGAGACTAGCCACTTCTTCTCATTAAGCGAATATTGCATTCTAAAGAGGTGCCTCTCAGAAATAAGTATCGTATCAATCTCTATGACTTTGTATGGGTCAAATTCCCCTTCTGTGTATAGATCAACCTCTTTCATATTGAAAATCTCCGAAATCTTTTTAATACCATAATCTTTCTGCAGTATCTCCCCTATCTTATCCTTCAGAGAATCTTTAAGGAATATGGATACTATCATCGCCGCATCTGGGAATAAAGAATTTATATCTTTGCCATTTATCTCAGACGGAAAACCCTCATAGGGTATTAGAACATGAAAGCCTGAGCCTCCACTGAACTTCACTGAAAACTCTCTAAGTCCCTCATATTTAAGTCGATCAATTATAAGCTTTGTGTAAACCTTGGAGATATCAAAATACTTACAATCAACATCTATCAATAGATCCCACCCGTCTCTCAAGCTTGTGAGGTCTTCCTTCTTCATCTCTGTGGACAGAAGCAGGGGGTTTTTCCACCTTTCTTCGCTTATGTGAATGCTTGTGGCGCCGCTCTTAACAGCTCTCTCTATATCTGCTTTATATTGGAATGATGTGGGTCTCTTGCCAAACTTGTCATTATATCTTACCGCATACTCCCTATTCTTCCCGCCACTCAGCAGCTTCTCCATTACATCTTCTCTTAGGTAATATCTTAGGACATCGGATGACTTCATGAATCAATTGATTCATTTTAAGAATATATAACTAATTTGACTTAGAAGATTTAAATGAAATTTAATTAATAATGTGATATAACGTAGACAAATTTTAAGTTGGAATTATATTCAAATAACAAACTAAAAGAAACGTTTCATTAGTAGTATTAATCTACTTTAGTTTGTAGGCATCTTTTTCATTTGCCAGTATCTCTTTTCCATCGGTTATACCTACACCAAAAGTGTGTGCAGTGCTCTCTATTCCTAATACCAACATTTTAAACTCTAAACTTTACCTTAATTTAAAATTTTGATATTTTACTTACATTCTGAATAATTTAATTACAAAGAGATACTAAATCATCAGAGAAATAATATTTTATTATAAATTCAACACACGCTTCCCAAATGACCGTAGTTTATGGCTCAAAGCCTTTTATAAATAATATCTTTACAAGAAAGCCATCATCCACCTACTAGTGGGCCATAGTTTATAGACCACGGGTTTGCAGGAGTACCGGTTATAGTCGTTACGACGGAATTAGAAGCTGTGGAGATGACTGAGATAGTGTTACCGTTAAAATTAGTAACATAGGCATACTGACCATTAAGAGTGATGGCGATATCTCGAGGGCTAGTACCGACAGAGATGGTTGCGACTACAGAATTGGTTGCTGTAGATATTACTGAAACTGTGTTGTTATTATAATTACTAACATAAAGATACTTACCATTTGGAGTAATAGCCATGCCCCAAGGAAATGAGCCGACGGGAATAGTTGCGACTACAGAATTGGTTGCTGTAGATATTACTGAAACCGCGCCGTTAGGGGCATCATTAACAACATATACGTATTGACCATTCGGAGCTATTGAGATACATCTAGTGTTAGTGCTTACATTTATGTTTGCAACAACGGAATTGGATGCTGTTGAAATAACCGATACAATATCATTAGTATTTCCAACATAGGCATATTGACCATTGGGAGTGATAGCGACACTACCTGGGTAAACGCTAACTGGAATAGTTGCAATAACTGACTCAGTGGCAGTTGAGATAACTGAAACTGAACCGCTATTTGCATTATTTACAACGTAAACATACTGGCCATTAGGAGTGATGGCAACACCCCAAGGATTGTTACCGACGGTGATGGTTGAGACGACGGAATTGGAGGATGTGGAGATGACTGAGACGGTGTTACTGAGATGGTTAGCAACATATATATACTGACCATTGGGAGTGATAGCGACACCAGCAGGACCGGAACCGGCAGCAACTAAACCATAAGTATAAGCTCCAGTTGTCGCATTAAGAATTTTCTTTGCTAATGTATTATTGTTATAATAGATCATTGAAACATTGTTAGCACCAAAATCTGTAACCCAAAAGTTTCTCATCGGGATGAAATCAACCTCAAGGTTGTAGCCAGTGGAAATATTATTTCCTGCGGCGTAGATCGGATAGTAAGTCACTCCGTTGACTGTTGTTGGATATATCTGCCAGGCGCTGTTTGATAAGGATACGAAGTTCATTGATGATGCTGATGTAGTCTGGTTCATTCCCGCGTATTCTACTGTCCATGGGACGTTTCCTGGAAGGTTATAGGCTGTGAAGGTGTTGTATGTAGGTGTTGTAGAAGTTCCTTTTGCTGTTCCCGATAGAGAATAAGGACCAGGGATAGGCTGGCTTGGTTCTGTGTATGCTACGGTTATCGTGTCCGAGAATGAAGAACCTGAGGTTTTAGGACATATTCCGAAGACAATGAATTCTTGTGTCTGTCCTGGATTCAGGGTTGCTGATTCTGGCTGGGTTACTGATACTCCTGATGATGTAGTTACGTTTATAGAGTTTATCGAAACCTGATAACCTAATGAATTTGACAACTTTACTATCATCTGACCGTTTGAAGCACAGGCTGCTGATGCCGGCTGGAAACCTGATAATCCTGTTATACCTGAGAAGGATAGGAAGGATGAGGGGGAGAATATACCCATACTGTATAAGACTACTGCTACTATGACTATGATTAGAATAGCCCAGCCGTAGGTCATCATGTACTCTAAGGCTGATTGTGAACGCTTGTTCTTTCCTAGAAGGGTTAAGTGCTTATCTGTGTTTGGATGAACCTTATTGAATGCTTTAAATGGCATATTATCCTATACTAAATTGATGTATATAAATGTTTTTTCTTCTCCTGTTTGAGAGTGCCGATGAATGATGCTGTCTGGAGAGGTAATATCATATTAAATTCTTAGTTTATAGACAGATAATACCACTAAAGCTTTTAAGCTATGATAAATTAGAATAAAGAATGCTTGGAAAAAAAGTAGAGAACATAAAATTGGATAGAAAAAGCAATATAAAAGATTTAGTGGGCCAATTTAGTCAATCTGGTGGATTCACTGCTAGAAAAGTAGCTGATGCTCTAAGTATATTTAAAGAGATGGAGAAAGACAAGGACTGCTTCAAGTTCTTTTCATTCCCAGCTGATATAATCTCTACTGGGACAAGAGGCGTGATAGTGGAAATGGTGAAGAACAAGATGGTGGACACTATTATCACTACCGCGGGGATGATGGATCACGACCTCGCGAGGCTATGGAAAGACTATTACACTGGCACAGAGAAAGCGGATGATGCGAAACTGAGACAAAGCCACATTAACCGTCTTTATGATATCTTCATACCAGATGAAAGTTATGGCTATGTACTGGAAGATAAGCTCAAACCAATTATAACAGAGGCAGCAAAAGTTAAAAAAGAATACTCGACTAATGAGCTCATATCATTTATAGGCGAGAAAATAAAAGATGAGAAAAAAGCAAAGGAAACAATAACTTACTGGGCTTGGAAGAATAAAATCCCTATCATTATACCTGGGTTCACAGACGGAAGCTTTGGATCGCAGATTTGGATGTATACACAGAAAGACCACGACTTCAAGGTCAATCCAATACTTGATGAAAATCTGCTGGCTGATATAGTGTTCACCGCAAAGAAGACGGGGGCATTGATGCTTGGCGGAGGAATTTCAAAGCACCACACGATATGGTGGAACCTATTCAGAAGCGGACTAGATTACGCTATATACATAACTACTGCAGTTGAGTGGGATGGAAGCCTTTCCGGTGCAAAACTGACTGAGGCTGTGTCATGGGGAAAAATAAAGCCAAAGGCAAAGTATATAGACGTAGAGGGGGATGCAACAGTTCTTCTGCCGCTCTTGTATGGGGCATACATACAGAGCTAGATAATGTGAAAAGCCCTGAAAATTAGTAGAATATAATCTTAGTTAAGAATCCTCAATAATGTGTATTTATAGAGGTATGTACAGGGGGAAGTATTTGAATATTTTTACCCCTGCAGGTACCACTCATGCTGACTGTTATCAACTGTAACGAAAAAGAAGCAAATAAGAGATCATAAAGTAGTCTAGTGGGCTCATTAGTTACCCTTTTCCTCATATTTTATCAGAAGGTGTCCAATAAAATCATCGCCCAATAGTATATTGATTTAAACAGATATATAAACTAGAGCTTAGGCAATGGTTTTGAAGTTGAGGTAGTTTGTACAGGTTCGTATATTAGGTAAAAATAATTGAACGAAGCGGATAGGCTATTTAATTTTATCGATGAGAAAGGCGAAGTTACCTGCCCAAAACTTCCACTTGAGTTCTCAAGCATCACCCAGGTATAGTTCAAGTTATCACATAGGTTCTCTGCAAAATAAGTCCCCTTTTGTATGCAGAGTGTGTTGTTGAGGAGGGTATAATTAAGTCTTGCAGCTGAAAGCATACTGGACGTGACAGAGGCCAAATCTGTAAGGTTCGCATTTGCCACTAAATTGCCTATAACTGAGGGAGATATAAAACTTATGATACTCAAGTTGGAGTTATAGGGAGAGAAGGCAGTTTGATTCTGCACAAGAGAAGTCGGAACAAGAATATACTCTGCGAAGGTGTTGTTGTTTGGCTGCTTAGGTATGAATATGAATATAGAGGCTACGAATGCCACTGCCACGAATATTGCCACAAATTGCTTCAGTCTCCGGTTGACCATAGATGCAAACCAATTTATCTTTCTACCTTATCAGAAGGTATCCTATCAGCGCGACGGCCAGTATCACAAACAGACCTATCAACACGGCTGGAGGAACAAAGATTATGAAGAAAAGAAGTATAGCCGCCATTATTATCCCGTATATGACGCGCATGTAATCCTTTGACCTTGAGTAGTGAGAAGCGTAACCGAGTGAAAGGAAGAAGAACGCGGCTATCAATGATATCGCACTCAGAGCGATTACACCTATGTAAAGAAGAGGAGATGTCAGAGATGAAACTGCGAGAACTGTTATGAGAACCATTGGCAGAGCTGCAGTTAAAATCAGTTTATAGTTTTCGCTCTTCGCAACGTAAGACGGGACGATTCCATCCAGTGACATGTCGTGCAGCACCTTATTTCCAGCATTCATGACTGCGAAAGCTATTGTCAGTATGACTATGAAGGCAAGGCCAGTAATTATGTAGTATCCTACACCTGTACTAGTGAATAATATGGAGGAGATATTTGAAGTCAGCAGGGAAGCTATGTTGGGGATCGTGCCGATTACGGGTATAAATGGGCCCAACAGATATACGAGCACTTGTATCAATCCAAAGACTAGTATAAGTGATGCTATAGAATATATCAGCGCCCTGGCTACCTTTGACTTGTCTTCGCCTTTATACACTGTCGCTATGCTTTCGAAGCCACCATACATCCACACGAATAAGACCAGAAGGAGGACTATAGTACTTATCGAGCCGGCCGAAAGATAAGATGGAATAGAGTTAACTGTAGAGGTCTTTACGCCGGTGGCTGAAACTGCCGCTACCGCTACTGCTACAAGCAAGATTAAGAACAATATCTTTAAGATGCCTATGAAATTGAGGGCTCTTCTCTCTTTCTTGTAGTACAAGGTTATCCACATTATTATGAATATTATGTCTACGATGATCGTCGACAGTACAAGATTAACACCCATCGATGCGAGTATGTCAATCGACGCTATACCTGCTGCTATTGTCGTGATCAGTAATGAGATTAAGAATAGGAAGCCGAAGATAAATGAGTATTCCCTCCCAACGGTATGCTTAAGGAATGTGTATGGATCCTTGTTGTGGGACAACGAGATATCATATATGAGAACGCCCAGCATAAGCGCGATAAAACCTGCTGCTACAACTAAATAAATCGATAAAGAGCTGTATAGAAGAAAAGCGATAACCGGAAGAACTAAAATACCAAGGCCTATCATCGCTGCCAAACCATGAAGATATAGCTCTGGAACTGAATGTTCGTATGCTTTTGGCGCTCTGACCGATCTTCTAGTAGCCCTTGGACGGACCGTAGATCTTCTTCCTCTTCTTCCCTTCTGCATTTTAAATCATAGCAATTGTCTATATAAAAACATTACTCATTCTATTTTTGAAAGATTTAAAAGGGCTTAATGAATAGATTAAAGAATATGGTAGTCGTCACGGATCCTATCCGTATTCTACATTGGTAACGGGGATGAATTCGAGCCTTTCAAACTTAAGGCGACACGAGAGAAAATGAAGAACAAGACACCAAAAAACATCTACAGGAGAAGGTAACTCAACCTCTACAAAAGAAAAGCAGAAAATATCATAAGTATTTGCTTTCGGATTTCCCGGCCTCAGTCAACCTTACAAAAGATGCATTTTTCTTGAACTCATCAAGATTCTTTGCATTTAAGTAGGTCATGGCAGACCTTAAGCCGCCGATTAGATTATTTATTATTTTTATCACCGTTCCTTTGTATGGCACAAGCATTTCTGTTCCTTCTGGAGTATATTCGCCTATCTCAGACGTCACACCTGTCTTTTCACCCTTATCATAGAAAGCATTTATAGAG
>JADFAP010000036.1 GCA_015121965.1 Candidatus Acidifodinimicrobium mancum | reverse complement strand
TGATGAATGGAGGGCCGTCTGTTTATTACTTTGCGAACCTATGCGAAGACGATCACAACTCTGTTGTGCTTGTGTCCTATCAGGGGGCTGGAACGCTTGGTAGGAGACTGCAGAACGGGGACAAGGAGGTCGACATAGAACTCAGCGGAGCTCTTAGGAAGTTTCACGTTAATGCGCCGATTTATTCCATAGAGGGATTTTCAGGGCACTCGGACAGGAGAGAGCTTGAGAGATATGTAGCCGAGATAAAGCCGAAACCGAGAAGAATAGTGCTTGATCATGGGGAAGAGAGCAAGATAATAGCATTGTTAAAGTTTATAAGGAGCAGGGACAGGATAGACACCGTGGCGCCAAGGGTGCTTGACGCGCTTAGGCTGAAGTAACAGATTAATTGGCGTAGTGCATAATAATTTCATGGATAAAATGATAGTTCTAGGACTGAGCTCGCTGCCGGGCGGCGGGAAAGACTATGTTGCGGACTTGCTTTCAAAGGAATATGGGTTCTATAAGATAACACCTGGTGACATCGTGAGGGAGATATTGAAGAAGAAAGGCCTCCCCATTACGAGAGAGAATGAGCAGCACATACCAATCGAGTATAGGAAAAAGTATGGAGAAGACTTCTTAATGAAGATGGTTTACAAGCGAGCGAAGGAATCTGGGAGAAAGCTTATAGCAGTGTCCGGAATAAGAACACCGGGAGACTTAAAATTCTTCCGGATGAAACTAGACGGCAACTTCAAGGACATATCAATAGTCTGCGCAGCAAAGATCAGGTACAGCAGAATCAAGGAAAGAAAGAGGGAGGACGCTCCCCATAGCTTCTCAGAGTTCTTAAAGCAGGACAAAGCTGAGAGGAAACTATTTAAGTTAGATGAAACCGAAAAGCTGTCTGATTTCAAGCTTAGGAATGAAGGCAACGAAAAACAGCTTCGAAGGGACTTGAATAGGATACTAGACAAGTTTGGACTTCGCTACTTGTTGACTAAATGAGCCTTGTCGATTATAATGAAGCTCTTCATCCCATCCGACTCGACAGAATAATCATCTATAATTATCTTCTTCTTGAACACCGGAGCGTCTATGACTGCTGTTTCAGCTTCGCCTCCCTCGAATGCGAGGTGAAAATTGTACTTCTCGCTCAGTCTTTCTAATTTATTAAGAAGATCATCGTCTATTACATTTCCAAGCAGATCCTTCGTAAGCCCATCCGCGGAGACAGAAACTATCATAACCTTGAAGCCTTCATCTACTAGATTATGCATGTACCTCCGCACATCGGTGTGCCACAGCGGATTTATGACCCTCAAGCCAAGCCGCTCCGCTATTGCGCTTACCCTGTCTGACTGGTATCTGCTCTCTATTGCACCGGTGACTATGCCTTGTATATTATATCTGTCTTTCGCGACCTTGATTACTGATTCCAGATCGTCCAGCTCCTTCTCCTTTACAGCCTCCGTGCTTGCAGTCACAAGCGGGAGATCCAAAGCCTCGGACTGGAGTTTCACAAGGTTTGATGCGACAGTATGGAACATGTATGAATCCAGGCTATTTGAGGTGATATTTATCAAGCATCTAACTGTGTTTTCCTTTGATGCAAGGTATAATGAGTAAGTCGAATCCTTACCGCCTGTGAAAAGAACGCCTACTTCCATATATTTTATATTGCGCTATGAATCCTCAAAAGGCACGTCAAAGTTAAATATTTGATCATCATTGTAAAAAGTATGAAACCGGCAATCCGAGAAGGAATCATAGTGGCAGTTATAATTGCCGCGTTATACCTCGTGTTCTATGCCTTTGGCAACATGAATAACTATCAGACTGTAAACTGTAACAGCCTCGCTTTTAATTACTCGGGTCAGGTGAGCGATTTCAGCCTGAATGCTTCAAATGAAAGCACCCTCTCTGTAGTGTATGTGGGCAACACTGCTAAAATTCCAGAGAACGTAAGTCTATACGCAGGAACCAGCAACAAGACCGGCATAACCGTCGAGTATCCTCCGGCGTATGTCATATCACCAGGTAGGGAGGCGTATTTTCAGTACCTGATAACGCCGGAGAAGGCAGGAGCTTACCTGCTAAATTTAAATCTGTCAGCTAGGTATGATAGATGTGTAAAGAGCGTGAAGATACCAATCATAGTCACGGTGAAGGGATAAAATGGAAAAATTCGCAACGGTAGTGGACTGCAAAGTCGAGGATATAAGCTCGATGGAGGAAGCCAGAGTCAGGACGATCGGAAAGGTCGTGAATGTGGATGATGTAGGCATATTCATAATTGAGGGCGGGAATGGCGCCAAAATAGTGTGCATGCCATCGCCTGACATGCAGGAGAAACCGGGTGTTTCAGATTTGGTGTGCATAACGGGGAAAGTCGTAAAGAGCGATGGCGGCGCAGAGCTCAGGGTTGACGACTTCAAGAAAGTGGACGAAAGAGACGCAAATAATTTCAATAAGTATTTAAAGATAAGAGGAGAATTATTAGATAATGGAAGTGGAAATAAGTGACATAGGCATGTTCAGGGATGTCATGTCCGCAATAGG
>JADFAP010000004.1 GCA_015121965.1 Candidatus Acidifodinimicrobium mancum | reverse complement strand
CTATAAATCTTTCTATATCTTCGTGTTTTAGTCGCATGGTTGTGGACGATAAGCTTAATCCTGTGTCTATATCCCTTGTTTGGTACTTTACTTTAAGCACCTCTATATCACTGATCATTGAAAGATTGAATATCAACGACTTTGTCGCGGAGTTTACAGATTTCTTTGAGGTGCCGGTTATATCTATGAATATATTCTTAGTGCTCTCGTTTATCGAATATTTGTCTGCATTTATTATCGGAGGCAATGCCATAATGTCTCCATTTGACAGTTTCCAAATTATCGATTTTTTGGGAGCTATCTTGCTGTATTCCACTCCCGCATCAGTGTCATCTATAATCTCGTCGTAAGTTTTTTCATTTGCATAGCCTAATGGCGTAAACTTTATGTTTTCATTCTTTTCATTTTTGTAAACTATCGGGAATTTTATCTTGTCGTAATCGAAGAACCCAATTGCAGCCATCTTTCTCTTCCTGCCTATGACTAAGTCTACCTTGCTTTGGATCTCAACCAGATCCTTTATCTGCGCTCCGAGGTTCCTATTCAGCTTCACCAGAAGGCAGTTCACGAACGGCCTTTCGGTTTTTTCTACTGATATACTCTCCTTCCCATTCACCTTTGGATCTTTGATTGTTATCGGCCTTTGGCTTAGCTGTGACAATAGTCTAGCCAGCCCATACTTTGATATCAGCTCTGCCCTGTCTGAAGTAGTTTCGAAGTTTAGTGCATCTCCGTTTATATCCAGGTCCAAGCCATACCTGAATGAGAGATTTGAATATTCTTCTTTTGATAGGTTTCTACCTAACAGCTTATTCATTTCGCTCACTGTTGTATTTATCATTACCATATATCAGTCAAGTACATACGATGTCTTTACACTCCTTAAGAAATTCAAGTCAGTGTAAGGGCTGTATAGCTGTCGTATGTCCTCCAGATTCAGTCTCAGGGCCAGCGCCCTCTCCAGCGCAAATCCCCATGCTATCACCCTCTTCTTTATTCCAAATGATATAAGCGTCTCCGGCCTGAACACCCCCGAGTTCCCTATCTCTATCCATCTGTTCAATTTATCGTTGAAACCTTGTATCTCTAGACTCGGCTCCGTGTAAGGATTGTAAGTAGGCTTCACCCGTATCTGCTTGATTCCGAGTTTTCCGTAGAATTCGTAGAAATAACCTATCAAGTCCCTTAAAGTCAAGTTGTCATCGTAAACTATGCCTTCTATCTGATAGAATTCTGGCAGATGGGTCGGATCGGTTGTTTCATTTCTAAAGACTTTGCTGACTGAGAAATATTTTGCAGGCATGTCCTTATTTTTCGAAATTAAATTGTAGATGTACCTGAATGTGGTTGCAGTAGTGTGTGCGCGCAGCATTACATTCTCACTTGATGATATGTCAAATTCTGACCTGTAGCCTAATGATAGGTTGAATTCGTTTTCCTTGAATCCCTTTTCGTAAGTCTCCTTTATTTTTTTGACTAACTGTCGGTCTACTCTAGCCTTTGCGTCTTTAACATAAAAAGTGTCAAGTATCTCCCTGTCCGGGTGATCCTGCCTGAACAGCATTACATCAAAATTCCAGAATATGCTTTCCGTGAAGTTGCTCTTCATCTCTTTGAAGCCCATAGATGTGAGGTTTTCCTTTACAATTGAAACAAATTCCTTTATGATATTTCTCCTACCTATCAGTGGAGTAGGTATATTAGAGTTAAGATCGTACCTTCTAAAAGATACACCTTTCCAATTTTCTATTATGTCAGTGGTCAGTTTATCCACCAGCTTCATTGAGAATTTATCTGATCTAATTAAGTCCAGCCCAGAGGGAGTAGCGTATACAAACTCCTTAACGTTCTCTGAACTCTCTATTATCCCGCGTTTCACAAATTCAGATGCGATATCATCATCGAGCTGCTTGCCTTCGGACACGCTAGACAAAGAATCAGCCCTGTACTTAACTTTTGATCCATCCCCACTTAGAATGATTTTGTTTCCACTAGTTTGAGCTATTCCGTCCCTCTTCAGTATACCTACTGCTACGTTCATCTCATTTTTATCAAGGTCCAAAGCCCCTAAATCAGTGTAGTCTATCTCCTTTTTTGCGGACAGCAGCTTGAATACTCTGTATTCCGGGAGACCATTCTTCAAGTATCCCTTTCCGACTTCGGTTAGCCTATAATTTACCGTTGTTTCGTTTTCAATTTTGACTAGGTCCAGCGAGAAGAGCTTCCTCACAGATGCGCGTACAGTGTCTAAATCCAAAGGTATCTTGTTTGATATGTTGTCTATGGAGGTCCTCTCCTTTGCGTTTAAAAGCACTTTCTTGTCGTTCTCGCTCAGGGACTCTATAATCTCATTATAGTTCATATCAATTTATATGTATGTTAATTATTTATAACCTAACTTATGGCTTAAAAGCCTCCGATAATATAAATCATATATGATAATAGCTTTGACAGGCACGCCAGGCGTAGGAAAGCATACCGTTTCTGCGTACGTAGCCAAAAAAACAGGGTACAAAATAGTAGACATAAATCTACTGCTCAGGAAAAAGCACATAAGTGAGATATCCGTGGAAAGACTGAATAAACTTGTTTCTCCGCTGATAAGCAGCAATGAGTTAATTGTTTCGCATATGGCGCATCTCCTTAAGTCAAAGAAGATAGATTTCTTTGTGGTGCTCAGATGCGATCCGCGGATACTGATTAAAAGGCTTAAACGTCGCGGATATTCTGACAAGAAGATCAAGGATAATGCAATGTTCGAGGCGATAGATGGGGAGTACGTAGAATCAATAGATCTGCATAAGAATGTTATCCAGATAGATAATTCTTCCAACTATGTTAGGACATCAGAATTTGTAATAAAGCTCTTAAGCGGTGAAAAAATAAGGGGCGATAACGTAGACTACAGTAAATATATCCCGCTCATACAAACTATGTTCGGTTGACTTTGATCTACCTGCTTGCGCCTGCCTGTCTCTCTACTTCTATTCTCTTAGACACTGGAAATGAAGAATCCAAATTGTTCGCAGCTCCGGTTAGTATCTCGTAAAGAGCTTCGTCTGCCTTTTTCCCAGCCGCAGACATTTGGAACGTGCCTTCAGCTATCCATCTCAAAGATAAGTCAACCCTTCTCAGCGGTGAAACATCTACCTGCTTAGCGAGCCTCTGTCCAGCTATAAGCATCGACATTACCTCCTCTCTTGGTGATGAGTTTTCTATGGCTTTGACCAACACCTGTATTGGGTTCTTGCCGTCATGTTCTATCCTTTGGAAGCTTTTGTACACGATATTGAAGGCAGTGTAGTACCTTCCAGACATAACCTTTGAAGTCCTAAGGTGTTTCTTACCCTTATGCCCTGGCACCATTAAGTGCGCTATAAGCCTCTCCACTATGTTTACTTTATTCCTTCCGAACTTCTGCTGGGAATACAGACCGGCGCTCTTTGGTATTATAATCGGCTTCAAGTTTATTGCAGTTTTTAAACCCATATCGCTTATCTCCGCATTGTAACTGTATTTGTTAGCAAACATCGGGATAACCTCTGGCTTTTTTGCCTCTTCCGCGTCTTTTTGTTTTTCAGCAACCATATTCACCTAACCGGCTTTTGTTTTCGCCCCTTTACCAACTCCTTTATGGATATGCCATTCACTTTTGTAAGCACAAATTTTACGCCTGGCAGGTCTCCGCGAGCTCCCTTCTGTGCGCCACCAATCCTCTCTATCATTACATCATTGTGTTCATCAACGAATGAGATACCCTTTGCGTATGGTATGTACGCAGTTATTATCTTCCCATTCTTCGTCAGCTGGACCTTGCAAGATTTTCTTTTACCAGACGAAGGCTTCTTTGGTGTAACCTCTACTTTCTCAAGCACTATTCCGTGAGCCTGTGGAGCGCCCTCTAAAGGGTCATACTTCTTCCACCTGTTGCCGAACAGCGATTTGCTATGCTTTTTGCTGAACCTATATTTCGCTTTTCTCTTCAGCAATGCGTTGCCACTGAACAAGCCCTTAGTTTTTCTTCCCATACGTTTCACTTAATATTGATATTACTTATATTAAAATACCTTTCCATGAGGAATTTTATCAATTTTATCTTTTTCCCATTTAAGTTGCTTGCTGTCGTTGCCTCTAGAGTTTTATGTTTATTGGAGTCTATAGCTATATACCCGGATACTAATTTTATGGGCTTGAGAAGGTTCTCAAGGAGCTTAACCGGATCATCGGAGTATTCTACTATTGTTATATCCTTTCCGATTAATTTTTGTATCAACTTCACAGTTTCTCCATTCCTGCCGATGGATATTGCAGCTTCGCCCATCGGTACCGTAAATATTACCTTATCCCCTAAATTTATGCAGTCCTTTGGTATCACACCCGTAGAATTTGAGAATAGTGTTATCAATGACAATGTATCGCTGTCAAACTTTATATGCATACTATTTCTTGAAACCGACCACTGCTACTTTGAAGGATTTTCCGCACAGTATAGACAAGGCTTCGCTATCCTTTTCGTATTCAACCTTGTCGACAGGAAGAGCGCTGAGTTTGCGGATTATTTCGTCTGTCAAATTGTTTGCATAGACTACTGTGTCTATCTTGCCAGCTTTAGCAGCTTTAACTGTCTCATTCAGGCCAATCACAACTTCATTCTTCTTTATTTTTTCTGTCAGTCTTTCCTTCGCTTTTTCTTCCATAATCTAAAGATATCAGCTTTACGCTGCCTGTTCCAACCGGTGCTACCTGGTTGGATATAACATTGTTTGCTACGTATTTGAACTCATCTACATCATGCTCTAATGAAGCATTTATCAGGTGCTTCAATGGTACCTCAAATGACGCCCTTGCCAGTATAGAGCTTGATTCGCCCGTTATCCCGTACCTATTTATTCCTTTTACCTCTCCGCTGAAGCACATCGCATCCGCTATAAGCATTATATGCCTGATGTCCACAGCGAGACCTACATTTTCAAGCGTTTCGGATACTTCCTTGATTATAAGGTTCCTTGCTATCTCTATTCCAAGAACTTCGTACGTTTCTATTATGTCGTTCGTTGTGGTCCTGGTTTGATCCACCTCGTCTATCTTTAATATGTCCTTCAGATTCGAACCTGCGGTCATAATCCAGTATCTCTTATCGTCCGTTTCATTTATTATAACCCTGTTTATACCCTTTATCCCTGACATTGTCAGTCCGACTATCTTGTTGCGCAACCTTATAAGCTTTTTGACTGAATCTGCGGTTTTGTCTCTGATCACCAGGCTGTTCTCGCTGGCTTCGACCTCCAATTTCATATTAGAAAGTAGTTTTTCAACGTCCCTGAGTGTGAACCCGTAGCTTTTCATTACCTCTCTGTCAAATAGAAGTGTCACTTCCCTCCTCTTCAAATCCATATTATAGGAACTGACGACATCATTTATCTTTATCTCCATTATTCTGTTAGCAAATTCAGCAACTTTCTGCTTGGACTTCTCATACTCTTCTTTTAGATAGATATTCATGGTGGGTGTGGATATCTCTTTCTTTGCATCGAAAATCTCAACTATCCTTGGCAATCCTGATGTGGTATTCAAAGTTGCTATACCTGCTGCGTGCTTTGTTCTAAGCGTAAGCTGTGTACTTGCTTCTCCCAAGCTCTGCGCAGCTATTACACCAACATCTTCTCCATGTGTTATAAGAGACCTCTCATACGCAGCCTGAAGTTTGTCTATATCTGCGTCCTTCCCGTATTTCTCCATGAACTTCTCCACATATTTCTTAGGTACTTCAAATTTCATATGTTAAGATCACCTTTGTCGCTTAAGGACACATCCAATCCGTCCTCACCGTACATAAACTGCACTATCTTATTGCCCTCTCTGACTGAGAGATCCTCAGCTATTTTCAAGTCTTGCAATGCTGAGGATAGTCTTCTACTCATATAACCAGACACTGGCGTTCTTATAACGTTGTCCATTAATCCCTCCCTGCTACTTCCAGCGTGTAAGAAGAATTCTATTGGGTTGAGCCCATCCCTATAGTTCGATACTACAAAACCTCTAGGTATCAAACCCATATCATTTCTCTTGAAGTGTGAGGTTAATCTACCTTCATATCCGTTGCTCATACGCACATCTCTAAGCAGCTGTTGTCCTATCATCCCAGCTGTAGGGAAGAAGTTCATTATGCTACCCTTTGCGCCAGTTGTCATCATGTCGTTTATCTCGTTTCTATTCTCATTTATCCCCTCTCTTGTTGCATTTCTAACTCTGCCCCTAATCTTATTGGTCAAAGCGAGTATTTTCTGTTCCACGTCTTTGTCATAATTTTTTAGCATAGAATTCACCTCTTCATTGCCTTCTTCGAAGATCTTATGTATCTCCCCCATAGTTCTCTCAGGCAAGTCAAAGTTGGCAATGTTGGCGCTCATTCCAAACTTGGTCAGGGTTATCAGCGCCAATCTTGAAAGCTGGTCTATGAACTTTGCCGTTGTCTCTCCGCCATACTGGACGAACAGGTACTGCAAGAGGCTTCCATTCTCTTTACCTATGGTTGCACTGTCAATTATTCCCTTCTCAAGTTTACCATTCTTTATCACCACGTATGCGTCTTCATCCTTGGAATACTTATACACCGAGCTTTCTCCTTCAAAATTTAAATCCTTTGGTAACAGCATGCTAAATATCTCCCTACCAGTGTAAGTAGACTTGTTCAGTTTCGTATCTATTCCGGCGAACGTCAGGAAATCTTCTACCGTACTTTTGTCTAGTTTTGTGTCTTTCCTGGTAAGTATAGCTGAGCCGGATATGTAGTCCTGTGCGGCGCCTATAAGTGGCAGACCGTGTCTCGGTGACACTATATTGTTCTTTATGTTCATTATAAGTGCGGCCTCCGCTAGGGCTTCTTCCGTCTGTAGAACATTTATATTCATCTCGTCCCCATCAAAGTCTGCATTGTATGGCAATGTAGAAGCTGGATTAATCCTAAGTGTCTTGCCCTCTAACACCCTAACAGAATGTCCCATCATAGATAGCCTGTGAAGTGACGGCTGCCTATTGAACAATATTATATCACCGTTTAGCATGCTTCTCTCAACAACATACCCTGGTTTAACCTCTTCAAGTATATTTTGAACGGTGCTTTCAGTGATCTTTTTTCTTATTCCATCTGGTGTAATTACATAGCTGGCATTTGGATACCCATCAAAATTCTTTATTAGTGATTTCAGTCTCTCTATGTTTATTTCAGTCGCCCTCTCCGGATATGTAACTTCTCTCGCTATCTGCAGCGGAACGCCCACTTCATCCAAGCGAATCATTGGGTCAGGTGATATAGTGGACCTGGCACTGTAGTTTGCCCTCTTACCGAGCGTTGAGCCTCTGAATCTGCCCTCTTTACCCTTTATCCTGTCTTCCAGTGTCTTCAGCTTTTTACCAGATTTGTGCCTTGCAATTGGAACCTGGGCTGTCCCGTTGGATATAAATGTGGTCACGTGATATTGCAGTAGGTCCCATAGTTCTTCTATTATGACCTCAGGAGCCCCAGATTTTATGTTTTCTGCTAGCCTTTGATTAGTTCTGACTATGTCTGTCAATTTGTGCGTTAAATCGTCTTCACTTTTCTGACCGCTCTCGAGTGTTATTGGTGGCCTTATAGTTACGGGAGGTATTGGTAAAACTGTGAAGACCATCCATTCCGGTCTAGAGTAATCCTGGTTCAGCCCTAAAAACTGCAGATCGGCGTCGCTTATTCTCTCCAGCCGCTCTCTCACATCGCTTGCGTTCAATTTCTGGCCGTTGTATATGAATGCGTATGGCTTTTCTAGTTTGACTTTATGCTGTTTTGAGTGGCAGAATGGGCATGTGTTTATGCTTTTAGCGTGTTTGATCAGTTTTCTTATATACCTCTTCTTGCCAAGTGGCCCCTCTCTAGTCTCTATATTGTCCATTGTTGTCGTGGCTTTCTTTAAAATAGAATCAGGTATCAGGATCCTACCACATGAATCACAAGTCGCATTAAGAAGGTCATATATCTTCGGTATCATCTTTATATTGAATACTGGCCTCGCAAGCTCCAAGTGGCCGAAGTGGCCTGGGCAGTCCTTTATAGTGTTACCGCAGGTTCTGCATATCAACCCTGGATCAGTTATGCCAAGCCTCATGTCTGCAAGCCCCCCATCGACAGGGAAACCGTCTATATCATACAACTCAGATGATGTTATGGCTACACTACTCATCTTCTCTATCATTCTCGGTGAGAGCACTCCAAATTCTATGCCAAATATCTTGTTAAAAACAAAGTTTGAATCTAGTCTCATATCTTACTCCCTATCAGCAGCTTAGGATATATACCCATGGATTTTAGTTCGTCCAAGAGGATCTTGAATGAATTTGACACCTCTATTAATTTTATAGGCACGTCTTCTCCATCTACTGGACAGTATCCTGTCTTTTTCTTCACATTATACACTGCGACTAACCCGCATTTTGAGCATACGGGTATTGTAACTTTATCTGAATCGAATCTCTCTTTTAGTGCGAGCGCTGCCCCGTAGGCTATGAAGCAGTCTTTCTCCATCTCCCCAAGTCTTAGCCCGCCGCGCTTAGACTTACCCTCTGTCGGCTGCCTTGTTAAAAGTTGCACGGGCCCTTTGGCTCTCCACTGTACTTTGTTCGTAACTACGTGCTTCAGCCTGGTGTACAGCATGTCTCCTACGAATATGGTAGCGTCTATTTCATCCCCTGTTATTGCATTATACATCCTCTCCACGCCGTTCTCCCTGAATCCGTATGATTGCAATTCCGCCCTTAAATCGCCTTCCTTTTCCCCTATGAAAGGCGTTCCATCTACGAATCTACCACCCAATGCGCCAAGTTTTCCTCCCATCATCTCAAGAAGAAATCCCATTGTCATCCTGCTTGGTATTGAGTAAGGTGAGAATATCAGGTCAGGCACTATACCTGATTGGGTAAATGGCATGTCCTCCTGCCTCAATAGCATCCCGACTACTCCTTTTTGACCACTTCTTGTTCCGAACTTGTCTCCTATCTCCACAGGCAGATCCTCTCTAATCTTTACTGAAACGTATTTGTTCCCCTCCGAAGTCGATGAAACGAATACATTGTCCACCACTCCGTACTCTGTCTGTCTGCACTCAACGGAGGTTTCTATCCTCTTCTGTATCCCAAGTCTGAATTTATCTATTGAGGATACAAACCTTGGTGGGGAAACTTTGCCTATTATCACATCTCCCCCTTCAACGTATGTTCCAGGGGAAACTATTCCATCCTCATCAAGTAAGTTATACGCTTCTTCTGATTTATAGTCTATAACATCTTTATCAGGTATTCTTATCTCATCTTTTTGTCCCCCAACATAGTGTAACTCAGCAACTTTATACGGCCTGAAGAATGAAGATCTGAATAGTCCACGTTCCACTGAGGATTTATTTATTATTATCGCATCGTCCATGTTGTAGCCAAGATAAGACATTACCGCCACTACTATGTTCTTTCCGATTGGATGCGCCTTTATGTTCTCTTCGTCGTATATCCTGGTCTTGACTATGGGCAGTTCCTGGTCATAGGCCACTATAATATCGTTGTCCATTCTGATCTTATAATTAGAGCTGTAGATACCTACACCCTGCTGCACACTCTTTATAGCTATTACACTTCTGTGTGCGTTGTTGTGGTTCACAAATGGCAGCATTGTTGCCTGCAGTCCTATTACAGATAGCGGACTTATCTCTAGGTGTGTGTGCTCCTTTGTCAGATCTTTCTCCTCTATAGCTATGTATGCGTCTTCCTCCTCGTCAGCATCCAAGTATTCTATCTTACCATGCTCTACGAGATTGTCCCAAGTCACTCTACCCTGTTTTAAAAGATCTATGTCTTCATTTGTGATGAGCGGCTTTCCATCTCTAACAACTATAAGCGCCCTTGTCAACCTTCCACCTTCTGTATTAACCAGCAAAGAATCAATGTCTTCTCTGTACCTAACGTTTACATTTTGGCTTATCTTGTTGTTCCTTCTGTCTTCTATTATACTCTTAGCTATCTCCACTGCTTTATTGGTCTTACCCACAAGTTTTCCGTCTACAAACACTAAACTCATATTGGTTTCACTCCATAATCCTTAAGCTTCTCTATCATCTCATCCTTGTAGTTATTCTCCTTTGAGATCTTCGCAAAATTAGCTAGATGTTTTGTCAGGCCTATTTTTGGCCCCTCTGGTGTTTCAACTGGGCAGAATCTTCCGTAATGAGTCCCATGCAGGTCCCTAGCTTCGTAGTTCTCTCTGTTGGATGACAGCAAGGATTCAACTTTTCTGAGGTTGGATATAGTGAAAGGGAAACTCTTCCTATCCAGATGCTGCGTTATACCGACTCTACCCCCCACCCACTGCCCGGTTGCCAATGCAGAAGTTAATCTAGATGTCAATTGATCAGAAGTGAATATATACTGTGGTGGCTGTATCTTGTCCTTCTTCATTCCCCTCTCAAAATTGTATTTTGCGTCGTTTATCACCTGCTTAAATATAAACCTAAAAAGCATGTCAAGATTGTAGTTCTCTGAATGCAGTCTCTTGTTTGAATAGTGGTCTTTGTATACCTCTTTGCCCTCCTTTTCGTAGCTCAGTAGGTATTTCACTACAAACTTTATGTACTCTGCCTTCACGTTTCTGGATTCCTTTGTTCTGCCTATGAACGGCAGAAGCAGCGAATCTATATTCATCTCAGCCGTTTCCTTTGGATGAGTAGAGTGTATCGAATTTCCAATGTATTCGAGCGATTCCTTCTCAGTCCCTGGGTTGAATACTTCAAAGTTTATGTCCATTATATTTCTGAAGTCCTCATCATCTCCCGCGATCTCTGTTTTTATTGAGTTTTCATTCTCTATCCCGAGAGCTTTTAATAATGTAACAACAGGTAATTTTTTCAGCTTGCCAAAGCTTATGTAGAGGAGATGGCTGTTTGATAGGAATATTATGTGCGGAACCTTTACTTCCTCTGCGTCTGCAAATATCTTTGCTGTGTAGAGAATGCCTTCCCTCTCTTCCTTATTTATAAGCACATTGTTGGGCACGAGGTCCTCAGTCGTAAGGATTATTCTCTCCGTCCCGTTTATTATGAAGTAACCTCCTGGATCGTACGGATCTTCCTTTGCTTTTATTAATTCATCGCGGCTGAGCCCGTAAAGGTGACAAAGTTTGGATTTGACGACAACGGGAAGCCTCCCTATAAATATATTCTCTTCAAGTATTGCGTTTCCATCCGCTACATAGGATATCGGAACAAATAGAGGTGCATTGTAAGTCAGATCCCTTATCCTGGCCTCCATCGGCATAAGCTTTCTAACTGCACTGTCGACCTCGCTTATCTCTGGCTTTAAAAGCTCCACCTTGCCAAGTTTTATGTAGAATTCCTTAGAGGTGCTTGGCTTTATAGCCGGTTCTATTATCGCATTTGAGTCGATTATCTTCTGGAGTGTATTCTCAACGAAGAAGTTGAAGGAGTCTATGTGATACTGCATTGATTCGTGCGCAGACAAGGCCGAATTTAAAAGTTGAAGATAATTCTCGTTTTCCATGCTATTCTCACACTACTCTTTTATCTTATTACAACTCTGTAATAGACTGCTTCTCCCGCGGTCTTGCTTGCTCTTGTTATCTCTAAAATATCACCTTCATTTGCCTTCAGCGCTATAACAGCGGGGTCGGCCATCCTTATCTTTGGCAAGTTACTTCTAGAGCATTTGAATCTTAAGAGTATAGAGTCAGCTTCGTTTGAGTCTAGAATTTTATATTTCGGGGATAATCTATTAGCAAAGATATCTATGTCCAAGCGGCCTCACTTCTTACAATATTTTATGTAGTTTTACTATAAAGTTATAGTATTTAAAGGTTTCTTTTTTGAAACTTCAGCCGTTTTCCTCCCTTAATTGGGGGAATGGGATGACCTCCCTTATCGATTTCGAATTTGTAGCTATCATTGCAAGCCTCTCCAGACCCATACCCATCCCGCCAGTCGGTGGCATTCCATAAAATAATGACTCTACAAATTCCTCATCGAATTCCTGCGTTTCCTTTATTCCACGCTTCTTCCTCTTTTCCTCGTTTTTGAAACGTTCGACCTGGTCAAGCGGGTCGTTTAGCTCAGTGAATGCGTTTGCCAATTCGATCCCCTCTACAAACATTTCAAATCTGTAGACAAACCTCGGGTCGTCTTCCATCTTCTTGGCGAGTGGCGAAACTTCTATCGGATACTTTGTTATAAATGTCGGCTGAATCAGTTTCTTCTGAACTTTCTCCTCGAACAAAGTGTTTAGGGCGTCCCCATATGAGACTACACTCTTATCGATGCCCTTTGCGAGCTTGATTAGCTTGTCTTCGTTTAAGTCTCCAACCTCTTTTTTTACAGCCTCGTCCATAGGGATTATTGAGAACTTTTCAAAGTCAAGTTCATCTTTGTCAAATTTGACCTTATGCTTTCCATTGACGGCATATACAGCGTTTCTAACGATCTCCTCCGTAAGTGCTATCATATCATTTAAATCGCCGTAAGCCTGGTAAACCTCCAATTCTATGAACTCCGGGTTATGTCTCGTGTCCACTCCCTCATTTCTGAAACTCTTACTTATGTCGTATACTCTCTCGAAACCACCGACTAGCAGCCTCTTCAGATGGAGTTCAGAGGCGATCTTGAGATAGAAATCCCTGTGAAGGGCATTGAAATGAGTTTTGAATGGCGTAGCGTTCCCTCCGCCGGCAACATACTGCAGCAGAGGCACTGGAATGTCCATGAATTTATTTTTGTTAAGAGTTTCTCGCACAGAGTTTATGACTTCGCTCGACATGAGTATTTTTTGCCTAGATTCGTAGTTCATTATAAAATCAAGATGTCTCTTCCTGTACCTTTTCTCTACGTCCTCTATCCCAAACCACCGGGATGGAAGGTTAAGCAGGGATTTACTTAGTATCTCTATTTTTTTCACGGATATGGATTTCTCGTTGGTCTTTGTTCTTATGACCTCTCCGCTTACGCCTATTATATCACCTATGTCAAGTAAATGCAATATATCTAAGCTCTGGCCGTTCAATTCTGCCTCGTTTATGAATAGCTGCATCTGGCCGTCCTGATCAGCTAGGTCCATGAACTCCAGTTTACCGTGGTTTCGTCTTCCGATGATTCTCCCGGCCACAGTCACATTTTTGCCAATAATCTCGTCGAAATTCCTTATTATCTCTGATATCGAGTTTGTCCTGTCAAATTTATGCCCGTATGGGTCTATCCCGAGCCTTCTTATCTCGTTTAGGTGCTTCAGTTTGTTTTCATCGGGTTCTATGTCGATTTCAAATGCCATAAGCGAAGGAGAGGTAAGCGACAATCGAGAGGACAGCGCTGAATGCTATAGAGTATGTAAAAATGGCGTTTCTAAACGCTTTGTTCTTTGAGAATAGACCAACTATGCCTTTCTCTAGCACGGCCGCTATAAGCTCCAAGCCGAGAAGTAGTGCAGCGTAACTTGCGCTTATGTGGTGCCCCGCGAATAGCAATCCAACTGTCAAAGAGGCAGCTATGACGTTTGCAAAACTGGCTATGAATATGGTGGCTGGCAGCAACTGGGGTACGGCTTTTACAGCTATATCCGCCGCTATAATCACCACGAAAAGTATTATGGCAAATTCGAATATTGGTACTAAAGGCAGTGGGCTCCTCTTTATCTTTATCTCCTCCTTTATGTTCTTGCCGTATAACACCAATGACAAAGCCATTAACACGAAAAATGTAACTGTCACCGGCAAAAAGTAGACTAGGGTAGCAGTAGAATACGTCACAAAGAAAAAGACAACTATTATCTGCGTTATTATCATCATGAAATTTGAAGAGAACAGTCCGTTAGCAATAAGCGCTTTAGTTTTATTTTTCAGCTGGTTGGAGAGATTCAAAATGATAAGTATTATTGTAGTCCCGCTCACTATCCCGCCGACAAGCGATGAAAGGAAGAACCC
>JADFAP010000010.1 GCA_015121965.1 Candidatus Acidifodinimicrobium mancum | reverse complement strand
TGCCTGATTGATCTCCTTCTTTGCAAGCTCTTCCACCTCCCTACCAGAAGGTGCCTTTGCTATGAAGTCCACATGCCCAGATTGAGTAAATGCATTGACTATCATGTCTCCACCCCTATCTCCATCGACAAAGAGTGTTATTATCTTCTTGTGGCTCAGGTCTATCACAGACTGCGGTATAGTCGTGCCGTTCATGCCTATGACGTTGGTAAACCCATGCTTAAGCATGTTCAGGACGTCTGCTCTGCCCTCCACTATTATTACATCTTCTGAGTTGTCTATGTCAGGACCAGCGGGAAGCTTCTCCGGCCCATATTCGATCAGCTCCTTCTGTCTAACATTTTCGTACAGTTTCTGGAGAAGTTCTGTCGTGTCAACCGAATTCTTGCTCATTGAGGTCTGAAGAAGATCCTCCGCTCTTTTGGCGATGTATTCTCTCTTTGATACTCTTACATCCTCCACGCTTTCAACCTTGATTGTGGCCTTTGATGGTCCTATCCTGTCTATTGTCTCTATGGCTGCGCCTATCAAGGCCGTCTCAGCCACATCCAATGAAGTGGGAATGATGATCTCACCTGTTGTCTCACCGTTCGCGGCTGTGCTTTCAACCTCTATCCTCCCTATCTTTCCATTTCTCTGTGCTTCTCTCAGGTCAAGCTCATCGCCAAGAAGCCCTTCGGTCTGCCCGAATATGGCCCCTATTATGTCTGGTTTTTCGACCATACTCTCTGCCCTGAACTTCGCCTTCAAAACGTATTTGAATGAAGCAGGTCCTATCTTTGCCATAATTATACCTCCTTTATAATACGGCCAATAAAAGTAAGAAGTAGCTCTAACTTAGCTTCCTTTTCTCAGCGGCTATTGCCTTGCATTTGAACATAAATCAAAAACAACCGATCTATAGTCTAGACAAGTTGTCCCCTTACTTTTTTGGTTGTACTATAGAAACTAATTGAATTTTATAATATATATAGTTTTAAAGCTTGTAAAAGAGGGGCCTATAATCTAATGAAGTAAACTAATTAATCGAAAGGATAAGCTCAAGTAAGGAACTTAAGTGTATTTGATGATGGTTGCTTTTAAAGAGGGGTTATCTAGTGTAATAACTGGGTCTAGTTGATATTTTAGACCAATCATTTTTCCGTCGAGGTCAATATGGGCCAATACACTATATTCTTTTGGATAAATCTTCAAATAACTTTCTCCTTGCAGAATACTGTCCAAAGAATCAGCGTGAGTTTCTTTTATCTCCCTCAGAATGCTTTCTGAGGATGAATTAACCGCATCGCCATTTAATTGAGCAGAATGGAACAGCGAAAGGAGAAAATAGGTCATTCCCGCGCCTGCTGTGTATATAAGCAAATCTGGTTTCGACAATTCACTGACACCTATACTTTCGAGGTCCGCATAGTATGCCCTCCCTTTAAGATCTATAACTGTGTCACTAAGTAGATCAGAGTTATACTGTATATAGTAACGGTAGTTACCCCCATCTAATAGCTTTCTAGTATTATAATCCAAAAAGAATACATTTTTTGCTGTATTTACGAAATTAGCCTGAAAATCACCGATATCTATGCCATTCTCTAGAAGAGAGTTTCTTATACCGGGAGCGTCTCTATTTAAACTAGCAATACCAAAATCATAGTATCCTGAATGTATTCTCACATTTGATGGCATAAGCCTTATCTCCTGCGCATAATGCACATTTAGGAGTTGATGCCCACCATCTACAAGTTGAGCCTTCAAATATGAACCATCGCGTAGCTTGACTACTGATAGAACTGGACAGATATTCATATTGCCTAGTTTCTCTTTAGATAAGGAAGAAGCTTTCAACGCACCGAGAGCAAAACCGAGACGTTGCCCTCCAAACGGTCTATGCATATAGGATGCCCCTATATCAACGTCAACATCCGTTATTAGCGGAAAGTACCCATAATGAAAAAATTCGGGGTAATTTACAATGTGTTCACCTGAAGGCCTGTCCATCAGTTTATGATCTTTTGCGTGGCCAGGATTACGGAATGGCAATGTTACCCTGCGACCTTTAACAACGGAATCGTATATATTATACTTATCACTGTCGTAACTTAACAAACGCTCAAAGGGAGCGCCAGCCCCCTTGATGTTTAATCTCCATTCGTTTTCGTCTACCTTGAATAATGCATCTTTATTTTTGATGGTTAACGAACGACCTCCTTCCTGCCTAGTTGTAACACTCTTTTGTTTCACCGGCCTTTTAGGGATCTGTACGGCGTTTATATAAGCATTCTCTAAATAAGGCGAGTTAAAAGAAAAATTTTGATTTTTGAAAACACGCTCTGGCGCAACAAGGTATTCTTTAGTAAGATAGGTGTTGACTTTGCGAACAAACCAGTATGGTGTAATCTCTCCCATTTATTTACTATTGAATGGTACCAGTATATAAATATATCAACTGCCATTGAGTACTAGATGACTAGATTGGATATTGTCTAGTATAACAGATGAAATAAACAAATGATGGAGGCCCGATTGAGCATCAATTAAGGTTTATATATGATTAAATTTTCATATAATTAATGCTTCTAGACACGCTGAAGGTGATAAAGACGAAAGAGTACGCATTGATCTTCGTACTTCTCTTTGTGTCGATATTTACTCTTTACTTCTACCT
The DNA here is from genome assembly GCA_015121965.1 of Candidatus Acidifodinimicrobium mancum. Taxonomy (GTDB): domain Archaea; phylum Nanobdellota; class Nanobdellia; order Parvarchaeales; family Parvarchaeaceae; genus Acidifodinimicrobium; species Acidifodinimicrobium mancum. The sequence continues at coordinate 48 of JADFAP010000010.1, read as the reverse complement.
GCTCGCGAACTCTGCGACAGGGTTGATATACTTCAAAAGCTACTACAT
>JADFAP010000012.1 GCA_015121965.1 Candidatus Acidifodinimicrobium mancum | reverse complement strand
CTTCACCATTTGTAAACATAGGCTCTAATATATTCAAAAGGATGACAGTTGACAGGTTGAAGGGAGTACTAAATGAGAGGTTGAAGGTACTCAACGAGAATATCCAAAGTCTTCTTAAGGGTATAAATGAGATGCAGGACAGGAGCAAGAAGCTAGAAGATGAAGTTTCAAGTATATACGAAAAATACCGTGACAGCCAGATGAAGTGAGCAAAAAGCGAGAGTATGTTCGATTTTTTAAAGAAAAAACTGAAAGATTCCATAGATGCAATACAAGGAAAGATACTAAAAAAAGAAGAGAAAGAGATTGATAAAAATGTAGCAGAGGAAATAAAGAAGGTAGAAAAAGGGGAACCAGAGAAGACAAAGAAAACCCCAAGTATACTGTCTCATAAAATAACAGAGGATGACGTTTCCGATATCTACGCCGGAATAAAGGAATCATTGATAGATAACAACGTTGCAATGTCAGTCCTTGATGAGATACACAATGATTTGAAGAAAGAACTTGCGGGGGAAAGTGTTTCGATCATAAACTCAAGGCAGAAGATAGAAGAGGCTATAAAGAAGAGCATATCAAAAGTGATATTATCAGAGAAAAAGGAGAAATTCTTAGATCTAGTAAGGTCAAAGAAACCTTACATAATACTCTTCGTCGGAGTGAATGGTGTCGGAAAGACTACTACGATAGCGAAGGTCGCTAATCTGTTGAAGAGGGAAGGATTAAAGCCAGTTCTTTCAGCTAGTGATACTTTCAGGGCAGCATCAATCGAGCAACTCGAAGTTCATAGTAAGAGATTGGGGTTAGATCTGATAAAGCACACTTATGGAGCAGATCCTGCGGCTGTAGCATATGACGCGATAAGTCATGCGAAGAGTGTTGGAGCTGATGTCGTGCTTATAGACACTGCAGGAAGAAGTGATATGAATAAGGATCTAATCGAAGAGTTAGCGAAGGTCAGGAGAGTCAGCAAGCCGGATTTGACTGTCTTCGTCGGGGATGCGCTGACCGGGAATGATCTGGTAAAACAGGCGAAGATATTTGATGAGAAGGTAGGATTCGACATGTCAATAGTCGCAAAGGCAGATGTAGACAAGAAAGGTGGCGCTGTCCTATCACTCTCATACATAACCAAGAAGCCAATACTGTTCATAGGTACTGGTCAAGGATACGATGATTTAGCGACTTTAGACCCAGAGAGGACAGCTAAATTCATAATTGAAAGCTGAATTAATCGCTGATTATCTGATGGCTCTAAATCATCCTTTCAATTTATTATACAAACTTCATTTGAGTAAGATACACTCAAAAAAAGCTTGTAATTAAAGTTAAGCTACACCTCCGAAGTATACTGAAGGCATTACTCCGTTTGGAGGATAGGCACGGACACGAATCCATTGTACAAACAAAGGATTTATGGAAACTGTTCCTGCACCACTACCCGTAAAATATCCCAGTATTATATACTGAGAAGTATTAAATGTTCCTGAAGCTGTCAGGGAATTAGTATAATTGACCCGTTCGCCGACAATATTGTTGCTCACATAAGTTCCTATAATATAGAATCTGTTTAAATTAGGAGTAAAGCTAGATGATATGCCATTTTGAATATTATAACTTGCTGAAGCTCCATTAGCACTCCAAGCATAATACACATTTGAACCACGATTTGTCATCCATAGAATTTCGGCGTTCGAGCCAGTATTACCACCTTGGGGAGATTGTGCGTTTGATTGCATTATCCCTGCATAATTTCCACTGTTTAAAGCCGTATATTTAGCATACATCTCTTCTATGTTATTTAAAGAAGTAAATACAGATGAAGTCGTATAAACACTGCCGTCATTTATTTGAACTCCATTATTAACAGAAATACCTGAAGTATCAGACGTTGCCCACCCACTTGGCAAGCTTGTTCCAGCGAAGTTCCAGTAATTAGTGAATACATTAGCTCCATTATCATATTGTCCATATGTAGAAGAAAGCTGCGGAGCTTCTCCTACATTATTTGCGTTGAAAAGATTTGTAGTCTTAGAAGCGAAACCCATATAAATTTTTGTTACTGATGACGCACTTATAGTACCTGTCTTTATCCACCATCTCCCGCTGCTTGAATTGTAGCTTTCAAGCCATGAAGGGATTATCTTTCCATTCCCATAGAAGAACTCAACGTTTTGTCCAAAATACCCAGAGGTAGTGTTGATGTAGCTCCAAAAAGAGGTGGTGTTTGGAACATTTATCATCTGTTGGAATGGAGCTGGAGTGGGAGAGCTTTGGGTGTTGTTCAAAATCACACTGACATAAGCTTTGACTGAGTTTGGAACAGTTACATTCGGAGGCATTGCGTAGTCATAGATCAAGTTAGTGTAGTTCAATAGGCTGTCAGCAAGCACATAAGATGGATAATAACCCGCTATAAAGTTTTTTAGCATTCCACTAAACGTGCTGTTTACAGACGAGCTGAATGGCATTATATTTGAGTATTGATTCGCAATCTGCTCTGCCATGTATGAGGATATAGAGGAAGAAGTTAATGAAGTGTAGACGTTTCCATTCCCCTCCAATATCATTGCGTACACAGAAAACATGGCTATCATTATAAGTGCTAGCATCATCACCAGCACCGCACTTAAGAATTGGCCGTGTTTGTCCATGGTTTAAATATAACCATACTAATATAAAATATTGTGGAAATGTCAGAAGGTACAAGACTAAGAGTTATAGAGGAGTTTAAGAGGAGAACAGAAGGTAAAGGAGAACTCTCCGTAAAAGAGCTTCTTAGGCTAAAAAAGGATATCTCAAAATTACTTAATTTTGATCATGTTGTCAAAAATGGTGAAATACTATTAGCCTTAGATGAAAAAGATAGGGAAAAGTTTCTGTCAGCACTAAGGATGAAACCCGTAAGGACAGCTTCAGGTGTTTCAGTTGTAGAGCTCATGACTGCTCCTTTTGTATGTCCTCATGGTACATGTATCTTCTGCCCAGGCGGCCCAAGATTTGGCACTCCTCAGGGATACACAGGATATGAACCAGGAGCAAGAAGAGCTAAGGCACACTCTTATGACCCATACCTGCAGATGAACTCACGATTAAAACATTACACTTTTATGGGTTATGAACCGGAGAAGATAGAGCTAATAATAAATGGTGGCACTTTTACAGCTTTACCGAAAGATTACGCCGAAGATTTTGTCACACGAGCTTATAAAGCAATGAATGATTTTCCGAATTTCAAACCAGGAGAGTCCCCTCTAGAAAGTGAAAAGGAAAGAAATGAAAAGGCAAAAGCTAGATGCGTAGTGTTTGCGGTAGAGACAAAACCGGAGAGATGCGATGAAAATGAAATAAAAAGGATGTTGAGATACGGGATAACAAGGGTTGAGATAGGCGTGCAGAGCGTTTTCAACGATATTCTTCTAAAAAATAACAGAGGGCACACTATAGAAGACGTTAAGAACGCATCAAAAAGATTGAGGGACGCTGCATTCAAGCTTGACTATCATATAATGTTGAATCTTCCTTTTTCCGATGTAGATAAGGATAAAGAAACTATAAGGAGTATATACGAGGACGATGGCTTTAAGCCGGATGCGATAAAACTTTACCCTACTCTTGTTATAAAGGGAACCGCATTGTACAACATGTGGAAAAAGGGAAAGTACACTCCCTACAGTATAGATGATGTAAAAGATCTTATAAAGTATGCCGAAGCAGCAGCCCCAAGGTGGCTCAGGATAATGAGGGTGGAAAGGGATATTCCATCAAATTTGATTGAGGCAGGGGTCAAGATGACCAATATACGACAGATAGTGCAGGAGGAGCTAAAATACCGGGGAATCAAATCAAATGATATACGCAGCAGAGAGGTAGGCCATAATACCCTAGAAAAGCCGCCTCACATAGAGTTAGGAAGAATAAACTACAGAGCATCTGGAGGAGATGAGATATTCTTGTCCTTTGATGACACAGCAAATGATGCACTTATAGCTTTCCTTAGATTACGTGTTCCAGGCGAGTCTAGAGAGGCATTAGTCAGAGAGCTCCATGTATACGGCCCGCAGGTTCCTATAACGAGGAAAGAAGAAGGCTTTCAGAGTAGGGGGTTTGGAAGAGAACTTCTGTCAAAAGCAGAGGAAATCGCGAAGTCTGAATACTCATTGAAAAAGATAAGGATTATATGTGGTGTAGGCGTGAGAGAATACTATAGGCGTTTGGGTTATACTTTAGAACAGGAGTACATGGTAAAGACGCTGTAAGGTAATCATTATGCATGAAGAGTTAGTAATAGTGAAATCCAAGGTAGAACAGCTTAAAAAGGAGTCTAAGCTGATGAAGGCAGCAGACGACCTTAATGTATCCATAGATATAGATGGGAACACAATATCGATGGATTCCGAAAGTGCGTCCAACCTCATGATTGTAAAAGATATGATCCTGGCCTACAGCAGAGGATTCGCACCAGACATAGCCAAACTCCTACTAAACGATGATTACTCACTTATAGTCATGAATATGAATGATTATACAAAGTCAGAGAAGAGGCAGACGCAGCTGAAGGGGAGAGTCATAGGCAGGCATGGGTCAATAAAGGAGAGACTTGGTAAATTAACCATGTGCAGTCTCAGAGTCTATGGGAAAACTATAAGTATAATAGGACAGTATGAATATGCTAATGTAGCCGAGTCTGGCGTTGACATGCTCTTAAAGGGCATGAATTTTGAAACAGTATTTAAAATATTAAATAATAAGATGAAAGAGGCGTACATTAACCATGGAAGAAATAGCTGAGGAATTAGCGAAGAATCAGAGGGCGATAAGCGTCACTGAGTTCTTTGAGAGGAACAAGCATCTCTTAGGCTTTGATAACAAGCAGAAAGCGCTTCTAGTCTGCGTAAAAGAAGCTGTAGATAATTCCTTGGATGCGTGCGAAGAATTAGGTCACATGCAAGAAAAGCAGAAGCAACCAGTCACTCTGCCAGAGATAACCGTAGAGGTCAAGACGACTAGCGATAACTATCAGCTTTTGGATGAAAAGCAGAATGTTGCCCAGATGATGGTAAGCAAGAGTTCTTTCACATTGATTTTTGAGGGCAAGTCACAGGAGAAATCAATGAGAAGTGGGAGAGTAAGCTTTGATTTTGGCAATGTAAGGTTTGATATTTCAGACAGCAATGACAAGCTCACTGCTTTGATGAATGGCAAGCAGCTTATGATGAGGAAGAACGCGCCAATATTTCTGGTAAGAGTCATTGATAATGGACCTGGTTTGTTGCCGTCAAAAATGCCAGATATATTTGGAAGGATGCTTTACGGTAGCAAGTTTCAGGGAATGAAGCAGAACAGGGGGCAGCAGGGGATAGGCATACACTCTGCAGTGCTCTATGCCCAACTGACGACTGGAAAGCCAGCGAAGGTCATATCTAAAATAAAAAGTGCAAAGAAAGCGAAGATGATGAAGATTGAGATCAATATCGCAAAGAATGAGCCGATAGTCATGGAGGAGGGAGATGCAGACTTCCCATACGAATCAGGCACTCAGGTCGAATTGGAGATAGAGGGAATCTATGTAAGCGGTTCCAAGGGTCTTGATGAATACATAAGGAGAACAGCTCTTATAAACCCACACGCAAACATAATATACATAAATCCAAATGGAGAGAAGACAGTATACAAGAGACTGGTAGACAAGCTGCCTATAGAACCGATACCAATAAAGCCGCATCCGCATGGTTTGGAGTTGGGGATATTCACAAGGATACTGAAAGATTCAAGCGAAAGGGCGATAGTTTCAGCCATATCCAATGAGCTTTCAAGGGTAAGCAGACCGGTTGCAGAGCAGGTGGTTAAAAGCGTCGGGCTTGATCCAAAGAAGAAGCCACAGGATGTGACTAGAGAGGAAGCCAACTCTCTCTTGAAGGCCTTGCAATCTTTGCAGCTCATGAAGCCTCAAACAGACTGCCTGTCTCCGATAGGCATCAATGAGCTGGAGGCCGGGCTAAAGAAGCAGTTCTCTCCAGAGTTCGTAAAATCCATACAGAGGAAACCTGAAGTTTACAGAGGTATGCCTTTTCAGATAGAAGTTGCTGTTGCGTATGGTGGAAAAATAACCTCAGAGAGAGCTACGCTGATGAGGTACGCCAACAAGATACCTCTGCTGTTTGATGCGGCTTCATGCGCGCTTACTAAGAGTTTCACAGAAATAGACTATACAAGGTATGGAATAAAGGCCGAGAATAGAATTCCCCTTCTGCCAGCGGTATTCGTCATAGAGATAACATCCGTCTGGGTGCCTTATACAAATGAAAGCAAGAATGCAGTGGCAAGCTATCCTGCGATAATCAAAGAGATAAAACTGGCGCTTCAGGAGTTGATCAGGACATTATCCCTGTTCTTGAGCAGAAAGCACAGGAGTGCAGTATTTCAGGAGAGGATAAATCTTTTCGAAAAGTACGGCATAGAGCTTGCTTATTATCTATCCGAACTAACAGGCATAGACGAAGGAAAGATAAAGAAGAAAATAGAGGAGCTGTTGGAGAAGAGGAAGGATGAGATAAAGTCAGACGTTGAGCAGAGTTTGGACACAAGTGAAGTTGTTTCAAACAAAGTCGAGTCTGACATCTCAAGAGGCAAGGAGGAAGAGAATTAAATATGGCTGAGGGTAGTCCCGCGCTTTCAAAGAAGAAGAGACTTGATATACTTGAGAGTGTAGGAAAGGATGTGTATCAACACATAGAGAAGATGGAGAATCCTTATTTGACCATAACAACTAGAGGCTTGTCCAATGTAAAGTATGATAAGGAGAGCAGGACAATAAAGCTCGGAGAGAGTGTTTCTAAGAGGTACTTTTTGAACACCGGGCACGTGCGCAAGTTCACGCAGACACTGGCTGTAGCCGCTTTGAGTAAGAATCTTATAGAGAATGACAAGCATACAAGCCTGAGGTCCGCGTTCTACCAGATAAGGAGGACTATACCAGGCACGAAAATAGATATAGTCGACGATCAGACTGAGACAAACAAGTCGATAGAAGACTTAGAGCTGATATCCGACCTGACAAGGGAGCAGCTGAATATAAGTGCGAATAAGAACGGAGCTGTTGCTGGTGAAGTAATTATAGAGGATAGAGGAGACACTATAGACTGGTCTAAATTGGGCAGCGGCGGATGGGCTATACCAAGCAACGTGGAGGACATAATATTCAAGAAAGTAGATGCGAAGTTCGTTCTGTACTTCGAGAAAAGTACTATGTTCGAGCGTGCAAACGAGGACAAGGCTTGGAAGAAGCTGCACTGTGTCATTATATCAAGTCAGGGTCAAGCGACTAGAGGCATAAGGAGACTCTTACAGAGGCTTAGCAGGGAGCATAATCTTCCAGTGTACGTGCTTACCGATGCGGATATATGGGGGGTCTATATTTATTCTGCTATAAAGTTCGGCTCAATAACTTTAGCTCATGTGTCTGACAAGCTTGCTCTTCCTGAAGCTAAGTTTATGGGGCTCACAGTGGAGGACATAGAGAAGTATGATTTGAAGAGACATCTTATAAAGTTTAAGGATGTAGACATAGACAGAATGAAGCAGATAAGAAACTATGACTGGTTTAAGAATAGCAAGGAGTGGATGGCAGAGCTAGATAGGATGGAGAAGCTTGGGGCAAAAGTAGAGCTTGATGCGTTCACTGCAAAGGGATTATCATTCATAACCGAAAAATACCTGCCTGAAAAGCTAAAGGAAGGGAAGTTCTTGGACTGATCTTTAGAGCCCCAGTTCTTCCTTAGCTGCTTCGGACATCATATCCTTATTCCAAGGTGGATCGAATGTAAGGTCTATATTTACGTTTTCCGCGCCTCTCTTCTTTATCTCCTCTTTTATCTGGTCTAGCAGATAATCTATGACAGGACAGAAAGGTGAGGTCAGTGTCATCAATATGTTAACATCATTATCCTTAATCTCCAGCTTGTAGATGAGACCAAGGTCGTATATGTTTACGGGTATCTCAGGGTCGTAGCATTCTTTTAGACCTTCTATCACAGCTTCCTCTTTAATCATACCAGTATTTTAGCACAAACTACTCAAAATTCAATCTCTTGCTTTTTATCGAACAAAGTTGACAGAATAAGGAGCACAACCCTGGGGTTACCACCGGATTTATGGTAGATTCTGTCTATCTCTTCCTTAGTGAATGGAGTCACCTCTGACGAAGGCACAGGCCTTACCATGTTCAGTCTGTTAGCTATTATGTGCAGGATATCCTCCCTGCTCATGGATTCTAATTTTAATTCTTTTATGTCGTCCCCTAGTTTTGATAATTGTTTATGCACAGCATCCTCGCGATTATCCACCAGTATTACAACAATCCTCTTTGACAGCTCCACTATCAGATCCAATATCTTGTTTTGGGTCTGCCTGTCTAGAAGGTCGAGGTTGTTGAAGTCATCCAATATTATTATAGCCTTCTTATCAGCAGATATGTTGAATGTTTTCAGCTTATTAAAAACAGTCAATCCAAACTCCTCCTTCATCACTGATAGATTCTCTTTCTTTTTAAGATCAGCTGTAACCCAGTTGACGACAGTGCTCTTGCCTATCCCCGGCGCTCCGTGTATAACTATTATCCCGCCGTTTTTATGCAGAAGGTCGTTTATAGCAAGCTGCAGCTCTGCTCTCTCTCTGACTCTGTCCACTACTTTGTCATTCTCTGTGGAGGTTATCACTATAAAAGGATTGTTAAGCATAGAATTACTATGATTTTATTCTTATTTATCCTTTTACTCAAATGAGCGAAATCAAGAAATACACGCCCAGGGCTATAAGCTCTGCCGGCCCTATAAATGACATGGCAGGGTAAGCCTTCTTTTTTTGGCCGATTAATAGTAATGTTGTCAGACCTGCGACTGCGCCTACAAATACGAAAATACCGGCGATGGGAGAATATAAGAATGTAGCAGTGACAAGTATAGCCGGAAATATCAAATCACCCCCGCCGATCATTATTGCTGCTTTTCTCTTTATGGCAGCGAGGGTAATCACAGAGAAGTAGACAAGGTCTTTCATTCCCGTGGCAAGCGTTATCATGTGCTTAGTCTTGAACACAGCGATATAATCATAAACTGCTATGACTGCGGTTAGTATAACGCTAGGTATGAATCCTAAATCAAGCGCGATTATGCCCCCCACAGATATGAATATCAGGATATTGACAACGTCTCTGCCTATCCTACCAGCATACTTGTAATAGTAAAGCTCAACCAGAACTGCAGCCGCTATGGCGAATATCGCTGGCAGCAGGAAGGAGAAGAAGCTCAGTAGTATCAGGCCGCTTATCACCACGAAAATCACCTTCATTAGCTTGAACATTTTCCTTTTTATCGCAAAAAGAGTAAGAATAGTCCCAACAAGCAAAGCAAATATTAAGTATCCCAAGTAGATCAGTGACTGCGTGGGGCTGTTGTAAAGTTTTACATTCAGAGTGGGCAGAGAGGATAGAACGTACATTGCGAATAGAACCGTGCCTACTATAGTAACAGCAAATATGACCAAGAGTATAGCAGTAGTCTTTAAATCTGTTTTCATTTATTTATTAATGTTGCAAACGTATTTAAGTTTAGGGAAGGCTCCCGTAGTTTAGCTTGGACAGAACGTCGGTTTCCTAAACCGAATATCGCAGGTTCAAATCCTGCCGGGGGCAGACTTTATCTGTGGGAATACATCATCTAAACAAGTATAAAAGATACAGGGGAACTGTATGAGAAACACATTGGAAGAAAAGTTTAGGAAGCATATGTTAGATTTAGTTGGTGAAATCCCAACAAAGAATGAGATGTATTATATAAATAAAATAACGAAAGTAGAATATAAGAAAATTTATGACAAACCAAACAAACCCACATCCATTACAATGCATTCTTATAACAAAGTATTATCAAAAATATGGCCGAAGGTTGTTGCAAGTACTGCTAGCTTCTCTGAAATCGTATTACTATCTAATTATGTAAAGTTCAAACCTTATTACAATATAACAAGTTTAGCTTCAGGGCTGTGCGTATTCGAGCTATTCTTGGCGAAAGAGTTTGTTTCGGATGGACAAATACACTGCATTGATTTGTCAGTTGAAATGAATAAACAAGCAAGAGCTTTAGCAAGAAAGTTAAAACAACACAACATCAAAATCATTACAGCTTCAGCTGCTAAACCTCCAATAGCATCAAACTCGCAAGATGTTGTGCTGATTAGAAGATCTGGCTTATCCAATGACAAAAAGTGGATCAACGTATTGAAGGAATCCTACAGAATACTGAAAAAGGCATATACCTCAAGATTTGTGTATACTGTGGCTGAAGATTTCAACAAACCAACTAAGATTATAAAGAAGGATTTACTCGCGGCTAATTTGGAATTTATTGCCATCAGAAAGTTTGGTACCAAGGAGAATGCGCCAAGCTTTATGATCATAGCAAGACCTAAAAAAGTAACGTCAGTCAGTTAGGCTTATGCAAAACTTACAGGCACACAGCACACTTTTACAGGGCTTGACATGACGGTTTTAATTTTGTTAAGTTTTTCTGCCCTATTTCGCAAGTATAACTAATTTTGCCTTTAAGTGTATAGTAATCTCTTCAGTTTCTCATAGTTTCTGCCAGCTACTTTTTTGTAGTCCATACCGTATAGTTTGTAGACTTCACTAGCTGGCGCGTTCCCAAATGGCTTACCCTTTATTTTTAGCTTCTTGAAGATAGACAGAACCTTATCAGGACTTCCCGCTTCAATTTCCACATAAGGCTTCAGAAATGGGAGAAAATCAATTGTTATATGCGCCTTGCCTAGAGTATACTCCTCTCTTTTATTTTCTTCGTACAAAATATTTTTAAAGGCCGCTGAAAGAATTTTGGCAGCTATCTTGAAGTCGCTTACACTCACTTCAAGTTCATCCGTGCTAAGCAGATCTTTGCCTTTATTGTCTTTTAGGGTGAGCGTTGTGTCCTTTCCGTCTGTTCTTAGCCTAAGCCACAGATGTCGGCCTTTAGTATTAAGGACGTTGAAAACTAGCCTTTTAAAGTTGTACTTCCCTATTAACTTAGCTCCAATCCTATTCAGATTTCTCCTAACTTCTTTAGGATCAACCTCTAATATCTTTAACTCTATCTCCTTTGTCATAAATTAATTTAATCCCCTTGATTATAAAAATACGGCGAAATTGCCGATAAAAAACACTTTGTAAATGCATTGGAAAGCTTTATAAATTGTGGCTTGTATAATATACATATAATATAATTTATGTACAGTGTATATGACACAAATATTAGATAGGTTGACGCTGTTCAATCCATGGTGGAGAGGAGAATTCGAAGTTAATGCAAAGGATAGGGATATCTATAAAGCTATAAAAAAATTCCTGCCAGAGAAGCAAATAATTGCGTTAGTTGGTTTAAGACGTACCGGCAAAACAACGCTCCTTTACAGAATTGTTGAGGATTCCATAAAAACAGGAAAGAATCCAAGGAAGATACTTTACTTCTCCTTCGATGACGCATTTGATCTAAGATTTGATGAAGTTATTAAAGAGTACGAAAGAGTAATGGAGGTAGACATCAATCAAGATGAATGTTTGGTGCTTTTTGATGAAATTCAGAAGGTGAAAAACTGGAGCGAGCAGCTAAAAATAATATATGACTCGGCTTCCATTGCAAAGCATAGAGCAAAGATAGTGGTATCAGGTTCTGAGTCCCTCTTCATAAGAAGGCATGCAAGAGAATCCCTTGCAGGAAGGATATTTGAATTCAAAGTTGAACCTTTGACATTTAAAGAGTTTGTTAATTTTAAGGAAGAGGAATATCATCCTATCGATCTGCACCGCGAAAAACTAACGCGCTTATTTGATGAGTTTGTGAAAACACAGGGTTTTCCGGAGCTTGTAGGGAAAGACGATCCTCTCCTCATTTCAAAGTACATACAGGAAAACGTGATAAACAAGGTGATCTTCAATGACATTCCCATACTTTTCAGAATCGCTGACATATCGCTTCTGTATTCCTTATTCAAAATAATATCAGGTGAACCTGGTCAGATAGTAGATTATATAAAGTTATCTAAGGAACTTCAGATATCAAGGCATACCGTGTCTGAGTATATGATGTACCTGGAAGAGTCAATGCTCGTAAAGAAGCTTTACAATTTTTCGAATAACCCACATAAATCAGGCCGCAAATTAAGGAAGTATTATCCTTTAGTCATTCCACCAGAGTTAACTTTTTCAACGGATAATAGCACAAAATCTAAAGTTTTCGAGTGGGCGGTAGTAGAACAGCTAAGTGCAGAGTACTTCTGGCGCGATTCATACAAGAATGAGGTAGATGCAGTACTACCTCAGAAAATCCCCGTAGAAATCAAATATGGAAAGATAGAAACTAAGGGGGTCGAAATGTTCATGAGCAAATTTGCAGCTAAGAGTGGGATAATATTATCTAAGGAAATAGAGGAAGAATTAACGACGAAGTATGGAAAGATAAGGGTTATACCCGCTTTCGAGTACTTTCTCTCTAGCTAGATTCTCAGTCTATAAATGACTATTTCAGTCTTTGATCTTGTTTCTGAAGAAAAGCAGATACATCAATCCACTTGTTATCTGTAGTACTCCGCCGATTATAAGCGGAGAAAAGATATCTATATCCATAAGATATCCTGATAGCCCAGTGCTAAGAGCTGATGCTCTTGTGACAGAGCCAGCTACTCCACTTGCCGTGCCCATATCTGAGTTGTCTACGTTGTTCACTACTATCACACCCCTAGTCGGGGCGCCAAAACCGTTTATGAATGATCTTATAGAGTACAGCACTACAAAAATCCACAACAATGGCGAGAAAGCAGATATAAGGAGTAGAATACCACTGAAGCTTCTTGTCACGCTTGCAGTGTTTATTGTTCCTATCTTTTTAGCTAGCCTGCTACTGAAGATAGCTCCAAATGCAGCCCATATGTTTATTATGATGAACGCTATGCTTATCGATGAAGGTGAAAGATTATAACGCAGTAGCAGCCAGAGTGGAAGCAATGGCATGAATATCCCACTGGCGAACCCGTTTACTGCGTTTATAGTTAAAATCTTCCAGAGGAATCTGAAAGTATTAACACTGAATACCTTAGCTTTCTTGGCTTGGTGTTTGTTCTCCTTTATGAATGGAAGAGGGATCATTGATATTATCATTACTATCATTCCTACTCTCAATAGAGGAATGTAGATGTTTGTAGAGACATTGCTTAAAAGCAGTAAAGCTGGCCCAAATACGCTCGCTAAGCCTGCAGCCATTGTTATGTATCCTAATATCCTTATACGATTGTTCTTCTTGTAAATATTTGCGATAAGAGCCGTCTGGCCTGGGCTGAATGCGCCTCTGAGACTACCATTGCTAATATTGTAACCACCTATGAGTCCGGCTATTATTATCAGTAGAATACTGTTTGATATAGACAGCAGGAAAAGAGAGACAACCATGAGTGAGTCAGTCATTATCAATGTTTTCACGTATCCGAACCGGTCCCCGATGTTCCCAAGAACAATTGGCAAGAATATCGCAGACAGTATAAATGGTACATATATTAGGCCAATCTGCGTAGCTGTGTATCCTAGATGTTTTAGGTATAGAGGTATAACTAGGAATATGAATGACATTGCGAAGCTTCTTAATATCCTAGAGGTCAGCAACAACCTAAGCGGGTTTTTATCCATCCTGTTACCTTTATAATATCAATTATGGACCGGCCGAGATTTGAACTCGGAGCCTCCTCCGTGCAAGGGAGGCGTCATGCCATTAGACCACCGGCCCGATACCAACTAATATAATCATTGAGCTATAAAAGTTTATAATATACAAATGCGAAGAATAAATTTGGTATGAGGGTTATAGATAATGCGTTCACTTTCGATGATGTTCTCCTAGTTCCAAAGATATCAGGGGTCCTTTCAAGAGGCGATGTATCCACAGACACGAATATAACTGAAAAGATAAAGCTCCGTGTCCCTATAATAAGTTCGAATATGGATACTGTTACTGAATCTTCGATGGCTATTACAATCGCTAAGCTTGGTGGAGTGGGAGTAATTCACAGATTTAATTCTATAGAAGCTGAAGCGGAGGAGGTTAGGAAGGTCAAAAGAGAACTTAGCTTTGTGGTTTCCTCCCCGTATACCATAGTTCAAGATGCAACTCTGTCGGATCTGTTAAGATTATCCGAAGAGAAGGGCGTCAGTGGGTTTCCAGTTGTTGATGGGAAAAAATTAGTTGGAATAATAAGCAAGAGAGACTACGAATTCGAGAAAGACATGAGCAAGAGAGTAAGGGAAATGATGACAAAGGATGTTATATCCTCTAAGGGTGGGATAACCATGGATGAAGCGGAGAAGATTCTGGCAAAGAACAAGATAGAAAAGCTGCCGATAGTGGATAAGAATAACTTTCTGATAGGGATGGTTACGTCAAAGGACATAAAATTAAACAGGGAATACAAGTTTGCATCAAAGGATAGAAAAGGGAGGCTCATAGTTGGTGGATCCGTTGGTATAAGCGGAGATTACATGCAAAGAGCTAAAGCATTGGTCGAGGCAGAGGCAGATTTCTTGGTGGTTGATGTCGCCAATGGATATTTGGAAAGGACAGCAGATGTCACTAAGGAGCTAAAGAGTAGATTTGATATAGATATCATCGCCGGCAATATAGCGACAAAGGATGGAGCATTAAATCTAAAGAAGGCAGGTGCAGATGCAGTCAAGGTAGGCATAGGCCCTGGAAATGCCTGTTTGACAAGGACTGTAGCAGGGGTAGGTTATCCTCAACTTAGTGCAATAATCGATGTTGCAGGGAGCAAGACAAAGCTGATAGCCGATGGAGGCATAAGGAAATCAGCAGACCTCTCTAAAGCATTGGCGGCTGGAGCGGATGCCGTAATGTTAGGCAGTATGTTAGCCGGAACTGATGAAACACCTGGAATGATAGTGACCAAGAATGGCGAGAACTTTAAGTTTTATCGCGGAATGGCCTCTATAAATGCTTTCTATGATAAGGGTGAAAAGACAGGTGTGACGTCTGAGATAGGCGAATATACTCCAGAAGGAACAGAAATGCTTGTGCCATACAAAGGAACGGTGATAAAAATAATAAATAAT
>JADFAP010000008.1 GCA_015121965.1 Candidatus Acidifodinimicrobium mancum | reverse complement strand
GTCTGCTTAAGCGCCCTGGCTGCGCTACGGTATGGCTTCTGCGGCTCGGTAACCCTTTTGTCGTCGACTAGCAGCGTCCTGTCGTAGCTTAAGAATACCTTCCTCAATGACTTCTCCTTTGAGGATAAAGCCTTCGCTATAACGGCTCTGACTGCTGTAGCTCTTGCCATATTTCCTCCCCCTGTCACAAATATCTTGAAGCTGTATTTTTTGTAGGCATCCCCGGAGAGGATGATAGGCTCTGTCACCATCATCTTGAAAAGCTTGTCGTTGTAGGCATCCAAAGACTTGCTGTTTATGTAAACACTGCCGTCTCCCTGCTCTATGACGCCCCTTGCGACGGTTGTTTTTCTCTTTGCTGTAAACACATTGACTTTACTCATACGCCCTTCAGTATAGTTGATATTTCAGATATTTTAACCCTATGCACTACGCTGTCCTCTGGTAATTTTGCAACTGATTCCATCTCTTTTCCCTTGAACTCCTCCGGAATTCCGTCGTATACTTTTATCCTCTTGAATGCTTCCCTGCCCTGGCTGATCTGACGTTTAACCATCCCTCTTAATGCTCTCCTGACGAGACCGACTACAGTCCTGTTTATAAAAGGCCCTTTAGAAGCAGTTCCGATCTGCAGGCGGTCGGCAAAATCCTTAACGACGGCATTCTTGTTGCCAGTGATGATTATGTCCCCCGCATTCACTATTATGACGTCCTCTCCCTCATTTGCAGCCTTCGCAGCGTACGAAGCCAACCTGCCCAATACTGCATTCTTTCCATCGATTATCATAGTTATGTTTAGAGATTGGATTACAATAAAAAGCTTTCTTACATAGCTATTTTCTTCTTCTCATTGTTGTGAAGGCGAACAAAGCTGCTACTAGCACGAGAATTACAGCCTCCGCAATCAAGCCGAAACCACTGTAATACTGCGTCAGGGAATAAAACGAAGCCGCGCTGAATATGAAGCTTATTTCGTCTGCGACCAAGCCTAAGCCCACTCCAAAAAGGATCGCAAAGAATATTCTAAGCCTGTTAGACCTTACAAATCGAGAATCAAGGAAGAATATAGAAACGCCTGAAACCATCATCAACACTATCCCATACATGTAGTGATGTATTACGATGCCGTCGAAAGATATGTTCAGATCCCCTCCAAAATAAACGTAGGACCTTGCTGCGAGTATGGCGATTATGAAGGACACGAACAAGTAGAAGAACGGATCTGAAGCCAGTTTTATTCTCTTGAACATAGTTCACCTCCCATTTAGATTACAATCTGCACTTAATTTTTATACTTTTGCTGCTTTAAACGCTTTAAGCAGGGCTGGTAGTCCAACGGCAAGACGCCACGTTCGCATCGTGGAGACTTCGGGTTCAAATCCCGACCAGTCCACAATTGATTAGAATAGAGCGTTAAATCCTCCCCCTTTTTACGTACAGTATACTGAACGTAAACTATATAAACTGGTATAGTATAATATACAAATATGGCCGGGATCGATGACTTCAAATATGTGCTTACCCTTTGGAAAGAAATGAAACTTCCGGAAGTCATAGAGAGGGAGATCAATCCGGACCTAGATGCAGACAAGGTGATTGTCATCACTGGCGTTAGACGTTCTGGTAAAACCAGCTTGATGTTTCAGTGCATTAAAGAACTGATTAAAAATAATGTACCAAAAGACAATATCGTTTATGTCAATTTTGAAAATGAACGCTTAATAGCTACAAAGGCAATAGACATGGATAATCTTCTAATCGCACATTCGCAGATATTCAACCCCGTGGAAGGGATTATATATCTATTTTTAGATGAGATTCAAAACGTGGAGGATTGGGACAAGTGGGTAAGGAAATTGTACGAGACCAAGAAGTATAGAATTATAATAACGGGATCCTCATCAAAGTTGCTCAGCAGCGAGATAGCAACAGCACTTGCAGGCAGAAATCTTTCTTATAGTGTTTACCCGTTCTCTTTTAGTGAGATGCTGAAAGCGAGAGGAATAACAACTGAAGTCGACCGCATAAAATTTTCTTCAAAAAAAGGCACTGTACTAAGAGCGCTAGATGAATTTCTTGAGTATGGCTCTTTTCCTGAGGTTGTACTTTCAAGTGATACAGCAAGAAAGCTAGAGCTTTTATCATCGTACTTCGATGCTATATTCTTTAGGGATCTAATAAGGAGATATAAACTGAGAGAAACAGGAGCATTAAACCTATTCCTCAAGATAATCGCTAGCAACTACTCAACTTATTTTAGTTCAACGAAAGTCCATAATTATTTTAAGAGCTTGGGTTTTGAGGTGAGCCGAGTCACAATTCTCAACTTTTTAGAGTACTCTAAATCTGTATTCTTTGCTGAGATCTTGGAGCAGTATTTAAAAAGCCCAAGAAAACGTTTTGCTAGGGATGTAAAGAGTTACATTGTAGATATCGGATTATCAAAATTGTTTACAGATATAGACAAGGGAAGGGCGCTTGAAAATGCGGTGTTTATAGAGTTACTCAGAAGAAAGAAGGCAACGGACAATATCTATTATCTAAAACTGAAATCTGGTAAGGAAGTCGATTTCATTTTAGATTCAAAATCTACTAAACTGATTCAAGTGTGTTATAAACTCTCTAACGCCGATGTAAAAGAAAGAGAAACCTCTGCGCTGATTGAAGCCGCAAAAGCACTTAAACTTAAGGAAGGAATCATCATCACATATGATTACAGTGGAACTGAAAATGTGGATGGAATAAAGATATCATTTTTGCCATTCTGGGAATGGGCATTAATGTAGAGGTAGATACAACCTCTTCCACATTGGCAATTTTCAAAGTATATGTCGGGAGTTTAGACTACGTAGATATCTCCAGGCTACGAAGAATACGAAAGACAG
>JADFAP010000035.1 GCA_015121965.1 Candidatus Acidifodinimicrobium mancum | reverse complement strand
AAGGTGTGATAATACTAAAAGAATTAAAACGAAAAGAATAAAAGAGAGATTTACATTACATTTTAGATGAAAAGAGATTGGATGTTCACGATCCTGCCGATATCTGCGATAGCCAATGGTCTTTCAGTGCTGATTCCGCTCTACATACTTGCGTTGAAAGGGGATGTGTTTGATGTGGGCGTGGCAGTAGCCCTGTTTAACCTGATCGGGATACCAGCCTCTCTTTTCTGGGGAGATTTCACTGACAAGATAAAGAAAAATAAATTGATAATCTTAATCTCGATAATAGGGACGATACCAATACTATTGATACTTTATTTCATAGCTTTCATACCCAGTATAGAAGCTTCCTACGGTGTTTATTCATTCATAGCAACCGCTGCATCGCCGGCTATAAATATACTGATAATGAAGAGGAACAGAAACCTGTCTCTGCCGAAGTACTTCAGCGAATACAGCATACTCTCAATCCTCGGGGGATTCATAGCGCTTATCCCTGGAATAGTCCTCGACAGGCAGAACATAGCAGATTATCTGATAATGCTGCTGGTGTTGAACGTCATCGCACTGATACTGGCGATTAAGCTTATAGAGAAAGACAGGGACCACAGCACCAAGCAGTCAAAGAAGGTAAAGCAGAGTTTCTCCCTTCTGAACGCGCTTAGCACAACCCCTCATATACTGACAGGATATTCACTCATAGAGAGGATCAGAAAAGCCATAAAAGTCAGGAGAGTGAAGAACGTTTATCTTCTGCTGCTGACGATGGCACTGTTTGATGCGGGGCTTGCGCTCTTCAACACCTCCTACATACCATTCCTGAACGACAGAGGAGTCAACTTTGCCGGTATCTTCATAATAAACATAGCAAACTACATCGGCCAGCTGGTGGTGTATACGCTTTTCATGTACTTCACTAAGAGATTCAATTTGGCAGCGTACTACGAGACGTCTACCCTGCTCAGAGGATTGTCTTACCTTTTAGCCTTTGTGCCGTTCATATTCACGTCATTCCTGTTCTTTTACACGAATATTGTAGCCTACCTGTTCAGCGGGGTAGCATACGCAATGTTCAACGTAGCATCATCGGTGATGATGTACAATCAGATAGGCAAACTAAGTAGGGGACATTACATAGGAATATGGTTTTCGATATTGTCGCTGTCGACTGTAGTCAGCTCGTTCTTCTCCGGGGTTCTATCTCAGTCGTTCAACTATTACCTAACATTTTCTATAGCGATAATCATAATACTCGGATCTTTCATTGCGTTCAGGAGCATCAGAAGGTCTTACATCCCTGAGCTATCTTCTCAGAAGATCAGCTTGTAGTGAACTAGTATTTGCCTAAGCACTAGCGAGCTAACCAAGGAGAGGATGAAGTACGTCCAAAACCAATTCAGCTGATTTCCTATGAAAGGTATAGAAAACGGCAGGGAAGTAATCACAAGCGTATCGGGAGTGAAAGAAAGTTTTGCCGGACCGAGGGTGTAAGCCTTCGAGGACCTAGAGCCTATCAGTCCTGTCAAGGATATATTGTATGTCCTGTTTGAAGTCAAGAGCATCACGTTGCAATCACTTGAAGAAACCACAGAGCTGAAGCTTTCCGACTTTACTATACGCATAGTCGCGTTGTACCCCCCATTCAACTTTATGCAGTTGCTTAGAGAGGATATCGAACCGTTGAAAGAGCCCGATATTGAGAGTGGCAGAGACTGACCTATCGCCACAGGCACCGTCGAAACATAGAACTCCAAAAGCAGGAAGATTATCAAGAACGGGACAAATGTGACGTATGTCGGCTTCATAGTGTGCTTCATCATAGTTGCATTGTGCCTAAGCAGCTGATTCTGCAGCTCCATGTAATCTGGATCAGTCCTGCTCTTGCCCTTCAGCTGTACCTGTAGCTCCTTCATCTTTATCTTGAGGTCTTTGATGAGATTCTGGTCTACCAAAAATAGATAAGAAAGCTGTCCGGCTACACCGACAACTATCCCCATTATTATCACAACCCAAGCTTCTAATAGCATTCTATCACTCCATAGTCTCCCCTGTGAGTTTCTCCTTTATAGGCCTGAACTCCTGTGCATTCTCGTTCATTAGAGACGTATAGAATTGATATACAATCATCACTATAAGTAGTATTCCTATACCTGCTGTGAGGGTGTCAAGGAAGGTTGCAAGGGCCGCAATTAAGCCGGTTATCGCTCCTCCGAGCAGAGACAGGGGAATGATATAGCGCTTTAAGATGTCAGTCAGCACCCTTTCATCTTTTCTGAAACCTGGCATGGAAAGGCCTGAGGATATAAGTTGAGATGCGACTGACTTTGGATCCTGACTGCCCAAAAATATCCAAAGATAGGAGAAGATCGCCGCCCCTATCATCAGCACCAACGTATAAATCACCATTGACTCGACTTGCAACGCGGTTATTCCAGTTGTCGTCGCACTAATGTAGAGCTGTTGTATTGTTGGAGGGGATAGAAAAGCTGCTATGCCACTCACCGGAACCTGCTGCACACCAAAGATTGTGGACTCGGTAACATATTTCCCAAAAATCGGCATACCTAAATGAAACAGCTCTAGACCAAAGAACTGTACGCCTGCGACCAGCGATACAACCAGCACTATCGGAATTATGCTCGTGTAGAAAAGTGCAACGGGCCATCTTATGGCATAGCCCCTTAGTCGTCCAA
Organism: Candidatus Acidifodinimicrobium mancum; assembly: GCA_015121965.1. Classification (GTDB taxonomy): domain Archaea; phylum Nanobdellota; class Nanobdellia; order Parvarchaeales; family Parvarchaeaceae; genus Acidifodinimicrobium; species Acidifodinimicrobium mancum. The sequence continues at coordinate 13,348 of JADFAP010000035.1, read as the reverse complement.
ACGCAAGTGGAAGCTCAACTTTTACTCCTTGCAGCCATATTGCCACCCCAAACAGCGCTACTGTTGATATTATCGCTATGACGGGGAAAAGTGCATCTAGAGGGACCCCTGATATCAATGAGCTTATTATGGATGGTATCGCCCCTGCTGGGGAGATAAATGGATTGAATGTGGTGTTTATGAGCTGCAGCGATATTCCTGCAAGTATGAATAGACTGATGCCAGAACCTATACCCCACTTGCTGGTGATCTCATCCATAAATACGAGCACGATACCTGCGGCTATAAGCTGTATCAGCATCACTGTTGGGTAAAACCATCCGGGTCCGGCAGGAGCTATTGCACCGCTTAATACGTAGACCGCATTCTCTATCACCACAAATGATATCGCTGCGATCTTCTGTATACCTTGAAATATCACCCTCCCCTCTCTTGTGCTTGTATCTATGTGTATTATATCTGTACCCTGAAGCATCTGGATGATTATGCTTGCACTGACTATAGGGCCTATACCAAGAGAAAGCAATGAACCGAAATGCGATGCAAGAAGCACCTGAAGTATCTCAAAATTCAGGCTGTAGGTCTTGCTTACGCCAAAAAGGGGGGTGAATGACATGACTACAAAGAGAAGGAGCATGACCAATGTCCAAAAGAGTTTGGTCTTCAGCGTCAATTTTATCTCAGGAACCGGTACAGAAGGCAAATTCGATAAGAAATTTTTTAATTTCTCGTTCATATCCTACTCGTTAACTTCTCCGCCATTTTGGAGTATGTTTTCCTTTGCCTGCTTGGATGTCTTCCCATATACCGACAGTTTTAAGCCCTGGCCCTTGAATTTTCCGCAAATCTTGGTGTATTCGCCACCTCTGGTTATGTCGACCACCAACTTTCCATCTTTTTCTTGGATGATTCCCTTTCTTTTCAATTTATCGAGATGTGATTGCAGATATGATAGATTCAGCGGCATATTTTTCTCGGTCTTGGTCTCTTTGAGATAAAACTTTATTGACGCAAAATTCTGCTGGCCCCTCTTTCCTCCGCCAGCCCTTCCCCTTCCGCCCCTTCGGCCAGCCCCGCTTCTGGATCTTTTGCCTAAGCCTCTCCCTGCGGTTGAACTGCCTCTGAGTTTTCTGCTTTTCATACTTCACCTACATCATCCTATTCAATAGTTCGTTTATCTTCTCTTTCCTATAACCTATGCTTCCACCGGCTTTGAAAGGCACGCTCTTGCCCTTTCTACCGAAGCCGCCTCTTGGAGGATGCATCCTGAAAAGATTCTTCAAACCTATGTCCTGAAGCTTTGCGTTTCCTTCAAAAAACGAGTCTATGAATGCATTCAAATCCTCGACCTTCTTACCTCTCTGTTTCAATGCCCTGCCGATTAGTTTAGCTGCCGTCTCTTTGTTTAATTCACCGTAAGTCACAACACCTTCCGACTGGCGGAGCAGTCCGATAATCGCGGGATTCTTGTCGAGTATCACGCAGTTGTTCTGTTTCTTTAGGTTCAAAGCTACTACGGCACGCCTCACGCTAGCGTTTGCCCTTATGATTGACCTTATCCTTACAGCGCATATCTTTTCCATATTCTATTTTACACCTAGATTTTCCGCTACGCTTTTGCTGTACCTGAAAAGATTAAGCGAATGAAGCGCATCAAAGACAGCATAGCCCAGATTAATCCTAGTGCCAGCCTTACCTTCCACCTTTGACCACACATCCTTTACACCTGCCAGTCTCATTATTATCTTGATGTCATCAGCAACACATAGACTTATCCCCTTAGGCGCGGGAATCAATTCCACTCTTACCGATCCACTTTTTCCAGTCACCTTGAAAGGTATAGAATGCGTGCCATGGCATGTGCACTCCCAGCTCCCGCAGCCGAATTTTATCTTTATCATGTTAAGTTTAGCTTTCTTGACTGCTTTCTCCTTTGCCACAACCGACTCAAGTCCGCTGCCCTTGCCGACGCCTATATGCCCGTTTCCATCTCCGACAACCGCCATTGCAGAGAAGTGCTGAGTCTTACCTTCAGCTGTTACCTTTTGTGTGTTCTTGATTATACGCCTCTTCCCACCACCAAGCTTTCCTTTTGACTGACCAATGTAGAGGAATTCTGTCTTCAGGTCCGGCATTAAGTAATCTACAATGCCCTCCTCCAGGATAGGCATGCCCTTCGAGAATATTTCGTCTATGCTTTTTATCTCGCCTGCAAGGACTCGCCTGCCTAGCTCTGTCTTAAAGTTGTAGGACTTTGTACTCTCCTTCGGGCTTTCTCCCACAGTCTCTACTTCCTTAACAGGTTCATTTTCCATATTCATTTAATTTTTTAAGCACAGTATCAAACTCATCTTTCATATTATTTATTGCTTTTCCGACAGATGAAAACTGATTCCCCGTTGTGCCTTTGCTCGCGTATTCCATGATGTGCTTCCCAAACAGCCTATCTTCTGTTATGTCGAACTCTTTAGTATGGACATCTATTCCAGCGTCGCTCGCACCCTTCATGAAATAGTATATGAAGCTGTCCTTCTTCAGTGTGCTGCTTCCCTTATCAAGTATAGCTTCCTTTGCGCTTGACTTCTTTCCAAGAAGAAACCCAGCTAAATACGCAGCCGGAGAATTCTTGAGACCGAAGTTCCATCCGTATGCTCTCAATTCCTTGCTGTAGACCGCTGACAACGTCTTATCCCCACTCTTTTCGTACTCAACTATCTGGCCTATGATCATGCTGTTGGTCTTCCTAACGACTAGCCTAGGAAGCTTAGATTTAAGCATGCCAAGCCTTGCTCTGTAGTTGGTTCTTCTATTTACCTTCACCATAATTGACTCCTTTTCCCTTCACAGTCTCGCTTATATAGTTCCTCAGGTGCGAAACGCTGTGGAAGCTGTTCCCCTTCACCTTTTTGTATAGGCTCCTGAATGTCTTCTTGTCTATGTTGCCTTTTTCAAGCTGTGATCTCAATTCCGCTCTGAGTGCCCTGACTTTGTATCTCCAGTCAAAGTCTGATCTTGCATGCGCCTTTCCCTTTCTACTACCCATACCCTTCCTCTTTCCCATGGATTTCTTCAGCCGGAGTTCCCTGCTTCTGCCTCTCGATTGGAAGTTTTCATTCCTTTTCTTTATTACTCCTTTGTTGATTAGGTTGAGGACGTCTTCCTTGGTCAGCGCGCTCTTTATGTCCTTGTACTTAGACGGGTCTATCCAAACCCGGCTCCTGCCCACGCCAAGTATCTCACTTGCTAGTCTTCTCTGTGTCTTCAATCCGCTTACCATAGTTCAATACCCTTATACCTTTTTTATTGCACTCATCCAGTATCCATTTCCTCTTCAGGCTCCCCACTGAACTTGCTATTATTGCAATGTTCTTATCTTTTTCTATACCCGCGATATCCATCATCGACCTGACCAAAACTGGCTGCAAACCGTCGATCTTAAACCTACTTGAGCTGCTGCTCCTGAATCCCTTGGATGGAATAGGTGCATGCCCTTTGTGCCCGAGCCTGGTCCTGTTCTTTTTACCTCTAGGTTTTCTCCAGGATGATCCCAATCTCTTCAGTTTGCTTGAATCTCTCTTTGTAAATCTCATATTCACTCCGGTTTTTTGACTATGAATATTCCGTCCTTGAATACCCTTCTGTCCTTATTTTTTATCTGCACGTTCTTCTCTATCGTGCCTGCCACTTGCCCAACCTTATACTTATCTATTCCTTCCAAGATTATCTTTGTCCCCTGGACCTTCGTCTTCACGTCCTTCGGTATAAATATTTCTCTGGCTTTTCTTTCACCAACAAAATTCTCGACTACCAACTTGTCGCCGACAAGTTTCATCGAAGCCGGAAAATGGATATATACCAGCTCTAGCTCTGCCGTGTATCCTTCCTTTACGCCTTTGACCATGTTCCGCACCTGGGCGGCAAGGGTTCCGGCAATCGCCTTCTGATAGTCTGTGTCCTTCTTGCACTCTATGTATAGAGTGTTTTCCTCCTTCCTAACGGATAAAAATGAGTATACAACCTTTACTTTAAGCTCTCCCTTTGGCCCGCTTACACTTATCTCCCCATTCTCTATCTTCACATCAGCCCCATCTAGCTGCGTGGAAAACTTAGTAGACATAAGCTATAAGATTGCCCCCAATTCCATTCTGTCTGACTTCTGCATTTGTCATCAGTCCTTTACTAGTCGAGATTATCAGCATACCAAAGCCTATTGCGGGGAGGAATCTCTCCTCATATTTCTGAATCTCATTAATCTTCACAGGAAGCCTAGGCCTGATTGACTTACACTTGTTGAGATTCTCATTCATCGTGACCTTTATGAATCCACCTCTTGCGTCGTTTATGACCTCGTATTTGTCTATGTAACCACCCTTACTCATGATATCCAATATCTTCAGGATGAAGTTCGACATTGGGGTTATTATGCACTCCTTCTTAGCTGATATCTTCGAGGTGAATATCACATTCAAAGCATTGGAAACCTGGTCTGTCATATAAATTAAACCTCTTTGCCGTACTTCTTGAAGCCCATCTCCTTGCTGACCTCTTTGAAGCACTCCCTGCAGTAGTTGAGGCCGTGTATCTTTATGTGGGCTTCGTGCCGGTTGCATCTTACGCACCTGTTTTTTCCAAGGCCGTGCGGCCTGTCCTTCGCTTTGTTGAACTTCATCAGCCTAGCGCGCTTAACCGGCTTACTCGTGCCGGTTGCATCTTACGCACCTGTTTTTTCCAAGGCCGTGCGGCCTGTCCTTCGCTTTGTTGAACTTCATCATCCTAGCACGCTTAACCGGCTTACTTTCCAATGAATTCAATATCCTCTCGTATGCGTTATTCATATTAATCAGACACCTGTAAATTATACTTATTGGATATAAAGTTTATTGCTTCTTCCTTCTTTATCCTGTGGCTCTTACCTACTGTACGCCTTACTCTCTTCCTTGATATGCTGAAGCCGGGTCTGGATAATGTAACAGCAACCGACAAACCGACTATCCCCACGGTGTAATCATACTTCACACCTGGTATGTGGACGTATTCTGGTATTCCAAAGGAGAAGTTCCCGCCTTCATCAAACTTCGACTTGCTCAATTTCTTGTCTATGCCTTCGAGAAGCCTGCCAAGTATCTCCTCCGCAGCCTTGCCTCTTAATGTGACCGCAGTGCCTATCTCAAGCCCCGGCCTGACACCCCACTCCGGTATCCTACGCTTTGATGTCGTCTTGAACGGCTGTGCTCCAGCTATGCTCTTCAGAAGATTCTCTATCTTGTCCAATTCCGCGCCTGCCTTGCCTACGCCGACGTTCAACGTGACCTTCTCAATCCTTATATCGCGCATCTTATTGTCCTTGTTCATAACACCATACATGAATCTATGCTCGCCTTTATCTCCCTACCCTTCAACTCGACTTCTACCTCCTTTCCGGAGATCTCCTTTACCCTTCCGGCATTGCCAGCATTCGCTCCCATGAAGACTATCACTTCCTTCCCCTGCTCCATTGGCAGCACCTTCTCTATTTTCCTCTGCTTTAAGTCTATGACCACGGAATCGTTAACGTTTACGCTTTTGTCGCCCATCTTAATGTTGGAGCCGTCGCTCAATGACAGGATCTGCGCTCCGCCTTTATCAAGGTGTTTGGATATCACCTTCAGTTTCTTCCTCTCTCCGCCATCCTCATCTGGAGCAGAGATTAACTTGCCCCTCTCATCAAGCCAGACTTTAAAGTTCTTTCCCCTGACAGATACTAAGTCTCCGAAACCAACCTCTCTTTTCTTGTCCTTTATGATTTTTCCATCGAGCTTCACATACCCCTGCTTCAGCAGGAAACTTGCCTCTTTTGCGGTCTTCGCTATCTTCATGATGTCCCTAAGAAAGCCCAGTAAGGCTATTGAGTACTGCTTTTTATGCGAGCTTGGTAGTGGCCTGAAGTAGTACTTGTACTTCTTTCTAGGTACGACTACCCTGTTTGTAACAGAGCTTCTCTTCGTGTGCTTTGATTCACCGTGCTTTGCCATATTTTACTAGACTTTTCTCCCTCAGTTTGTCAGATAGGTTCAGCTCCTTTATCAGGAGTGCTGAAGGCCTGATCTTTATAGGTATCTTTGTTCCCTTCTTGCTGGTTATCTTCGCGCTGTCAACCGTGACCCTAAGCTGCTTTGTGTAAACCTTCTCAACCTTGCCTTCCGATCCCTTGAACTTTCCTCTCATCACTAATACAGTATCGCCCTTTCTGATAGGGAATGATCTTGTGTGGTACTGCTGCCTCAATTCTTTCGAGAGGTGTGCAGAGACCATCCTGTGCTTCAGATTCAGCGGAGCGTTGGCCCTGTACTTCCTCTGCTTTCTAGGGGATTTGCTTCCATTCCAATGCTTACTAAAATCCTTCATACAACCTTAAACGCCACCTTTGATACGTTTGGAAACCTTATGGAGATCTCCCTTGGTATAGGTCCCTTTATAGCCGTACCTAATGGCTCATACTTGTCTATCTCCTTCACTAAGACGCATGCATTGTCCTCGAATGACAATCTCAGACCATTAAGCCTTCTGAATACCTTCTTCTGCCTTATTACCACCGCCGGGAATGTCTTGTGAATAACGTCCTGATTGCCCTTTTTGACCACTATGAAGATCGTGTCGCCGACGCCGCATCTTGGCTGCCTTCCTTTTACCCCATGGTATCCTCTAACGTTTATTACCTTTGCTATCTTGGCTCCTGAATTATCAGCAACGCTTATGTAGCTCCCTACATTTATCGGTTTGGAGATTGCCGCCTTCATCGGCTTCAACCCTCCTCCCTTCCTTCCTGTTCCCATCTTAGATCTTCCTCACTATCACAAATTTCTTCCACCTACTAAGTGGCCTAGTCTCGTAAATCACTACCCTGTCATTCACCTTTGCTGATATGCAGTCTGGATTATGAGCGAGCACCCTTGTCTTCTTTTCTCTGTAAACGTCATACTTCTTCAGCCTTTCAAAGTTAATCCACTGTACAACGGCCGTCCTCTTGGATTTGGCAGAGACCACCATGCCTTCGAATCTGCTCCCGTGCACCTTCAGGGTGCCATGATATGGGCAGTTCTTGTCATTACACTCAACTTCTGGTTTAACCAGATCATCGTATTGCATATTCCCACGGTCTTAGATTTAATTCATCTCCTCGGATTCTAATCTCTTTACCATTTAAGTATATAATGATTTTCCTGCCGGCTTTTATTACCTTTTTTCGCCCTTTTTCCGTCTCCAATAGCAGGGTGTTCTTGGTCTCGTCCACCACTTTTCCCTTCATATTCAAATCCACTATATATACTTCCTTTCCTATTAACATTAGACTTAGAAAGAAATTTGTCCTTAAAATACTTTTAAATGCGCGAAAAAACATTTATCTTTAAATTTGATGAATACGATTGATTAATGATATGGATGATCTATTGCAGCTGATATACGGAACGCATCCAAAATCTACTAAACTTTATCCTGAAGCGAGAAGGGTCATTGATTATCTTAGAGAGAAGGGATCTGTGAAGAGAAACGAATTAGCTACCTTCCTTGCCGTAGACCTTAACTCAGCAGCTGGAAAGAAGCACTTTTACACGATCATTTCACCGATGTTTGACAAGATACTCGTGTCCGAAAGAAATGGAAAGGAGGTGTACTACCGTCTGTCTTATGACCTCTTCCGCGTGTACATAGATGGGATAAGGAGAAAATCAAAATATTACCTTCTGTCTAATCCAGACAAGGAGAAGGATGAAAGCGATGAACAGGAAGGGTGAAAGAAAACTGTATTATACCGGCAACGGCGACAGTGGCTTCTCATACACCTTGAAGCAGAGACTGAGCAAAGATTCTGATTTGATTGAGGCTATAGGGGACATAGACGAGCTTCAGGCATTCCTTGGCTACGCTTGGAGCAAAACAAAGGAGAAGGATGTCAAAGACATCATCGAGCAAGTAATCTATAATCTATACCTGATTAACGCGAAAATTGCTGGCTTTGAAAAGAAAGACTTTTCAGAGGAGGAAACAAAAATCCTCGAGAAACTGATAGATTCGTACGCTGGAAAGATAAAACCAATAAAGAAGTTTGTATACCCGCTCGGAACTGAATCCGCAGTGCTGCTCAATGTGTGCAGAACGCTGGCAAGGAAAGCGGAGAGGCATGTGGTCAAAATAAACGGCGAAAAAAGCATCCTAAGCTACATGAACAGACTGTCGTCGCTGCTGTATGTGCTCTATAGGTATGAAAACGAGAAAAACGGCTTCAAGGATGAAACATTTAACGTTAAATAACCAAAGCGAGCGTCTTAAAGCCCAATTTTTTCTTTATCTTGTCTGCAGCTTCCTTAGCCTCATTCACGTGATCCTCATTAACAAATATCTCGAATACCTTGTCACCGGCAGATATTTGGCTCGCAAGCCCGATTGGTTTGCCGAAGGACTTCTGCATCCCGGCTGAGAACCTATCTGCTCCAGCACCTGTAGCAAGCTTGTGCTCCCTAAGTATGTGATGCGGTATGCTAACCAGCTGTATATGAAAGTTCTCCTCTCCTATCGAATCTGTAAGATACTTGTTTGCGACTATCCTTGCAGCTTCTAACGCATTGTCCCTGACTTGCAGAGTTGACTTGGAGATTACCTCAACTCTCTTGTTGAATGTATTATGCGCGTTTCCAGAGTGGAACTGGGTTATCTTTGTATGCAAGGCAAATTTTGTGTAGTTCTTCTCCTTGAACTTAGACTTTCTAGTGTAAGGCTGCTTCATCGATCTGTAAGCTCTTCCCGGTCTTAGTTTTGCCATGTTATCCTCAAAGTTATATCCGTATTAACAATTGATATTTATATACTTTTTTAAGCGCGTCAGGGGTGGGAGTTGAACCCACTAAGGCTTTCGCCAAATCGCTTAGCAGGCGATCCGTTTACCGTTCGCGCACCCTGACATTCTAGTGGCAGGCTGCCCCGCTTTGAATTAACTACCTATATAGAGGGTGGCAACATTTTCTCCATGCGATTTATCTATAAGCTTGCACCCACTCAATTACAGTTGCTCCCTTCCGGGCCTGGCTGGGTTTTTGAGCAAATGCCCCCTATAGGACCGCACTTCTCAGATAGCTTTACCATCTTGTATGGGGTCATTAACCCTAGGCAGAGCTTTTACCCGCGCCTAAAGTCCATTTGCGCTTACAAGGAGGGACTGATTCCCCGGTTAGCCCACCAATAGTTAAGTTAACCCACTTCGGATAAATAGTTTACATCCAAAGCCGGTAGTTCGACAAGTTAAGCTATAGCCAGGCTTCTTGCGCTTGCGGCCATAACGTTTTCTGCCAGAGCCTCTGGAGTGATTAAACTTGTTATATCTATAAGAAAAATAGCAGGAGAATCGAGAGTATGACGGTGAAAACACCGATTATCTGTGTGATCCTCAGCCTCTCCTTCAAGAAAATGAATGAGATGACCACAAGAGCTGGCAGGCTTATTTCTGATATAAGTGGAGAATAGGCTGAGTTGAAGATATACGCTAAAGAGAAGAGGACTGTGCCAAAACCGTTGAAGAATCCCGCGAAAACAACTGGTGTTATTATATCTTTAGATTTAAAGTAACGTTGAATGCTTCTCCATTTTGTCCTTAGAGGGATAGAAAACAGAATTGAGAAAATAGCAGCGAATATAGAAAGCCATGAATAGTATGTCAGAGGGGATACACCTGCGGGCATTGTAGAGTAGAAGATAAGCCACATAATGACCCATAGTATGTTAGCCGCCAGCGCAAGAAAGACATACTTAGACGCTTTCACCCCTGTTATGCTATTAACGGAAAGAAGAATCACGCCGATTAACATCACCACAGACGCAATTGAATCTACGATGATAACAGAATGCAGAAATAAGAGCGCTGAGAAAAAAGAAAGTAAGATAAATTGGGAACCGTTTACAGTTCCGATTATCGCAACTTTCTCCCGCTCTATGCTGAAGAAGAAAAAGTAAGCGGCTAAGCAGTATATGAAACCAGTTAAAGCCGCGTATAGAACTACATTATAATTGATATACAAGCTTCTTGTGATGAACAATGTAGTTATAACAGCAAACAATGCAGAGAAACTAAGATAGGTTGGGAGGAATGACTTGTATGAGATCAGTTTTCCCTTCCTGCTCAAGGCAACCTTCGAGATTATGCTTATCAATGCGAAAGAAGCCGTGGCTAACGTTATTACAACCCAATAAACCGCTGAGAACATATATTGATTCGACCCTGAAGGAGCGGGATGGCTAAAACTCCTTCAAATCATTTATAAGCCGCTCCTTTACAGCCTTTCTCTTATCTTCCGGAACGTTGAACAATTCCCTCAAAGCATCATAAGCCCAGGAGGAAGGCTCTATTACTATCGGCTCAGCATCTTCATCCTCTCCATAAGTATCATGCGAAGGTGCTACCATTATTATATGCCCGTTCCTGCCCTTGTCGTAGGCCCAATCCTTGGCAACCCTTGAAATATGGTCCTTGCTGCTTATTGATACTATAACCGCATTCTTCTTCACGGCCCACTTGAGTATCTCATCCACATTCTCCTGTGTATTCTTTGATTCTCTCTCCAGGATTACGTCCGCAACTAGAGTGAAAAGCTCCGGAAAGTTCTTCCTGGCATAATCATGAATTATATCTGCTTCTACTTGCTCCTTATTCATCGTGCCTCCGGACAGCACTAGATATATGACCACGCCGACTGAGCTGAAGAACTTGGCAATCTCATAAGCGGTGGATAGCCTATCCTTCACGACTTTCTGCCAGTCCTTCTCCCTCTCTCTAGGATATTTGGTGTAACCATGCACACATAGCAGAACCGCCTTTGCTGACATATCAAAACCAAAGTCAATAAGTATTTAAATATATAGACCTTAATTTAGATTATGGCATTAAAATTGAAAAGCATCTCAAACACGTACGGACTAAAGGTTTACACGGATTCTGGATCCTTCTTTGGCGAGATAGACGAAGCCATAATACAGGAGAATAGAATCGTTGGGTGGAGAATAAAGGCTAGCCCCTCATCACACCTATCGAAGATGATAAGCGGCGCGAGAGGCGCAATAATACAGCACAATCTAGTCAGGGCCATAGACGATATTTTCATAATATCGAGCATAGTCACGTCGCCTTCTGAAGAAGTGAAGGAAGATAAGAGCAAATGAAGTCGCTCGTGTTTTTTGGTGTACGGTGCAGCAGCGTATCGCAGGTATATATATTCTGAAAAGTACATATTATTTTTGTCGAAAGTATGGTGAAGAGAAACTTGAAAAAACTCAAGAGTAAAACAAAGGAAGATGTATTCAGCATTGACTTCAAGACCACGAACGACATAAAGATCTCAAACAAGATGATAGACCAGGTCATAGGTCAGGATAAGGCCACAGAGATAATCAAGAAGGCCGCCATACAGAGAAGGAACGTGCTACTTGTCGGCTCTCCGGGAACTGGAAAAAGTATGCTTGGCCAGGCGCTGTCCGAACTCCTGCCGGCTGAAAAGCTTCAGGACATTGTTTCACTGCCAAATCAGAAGGATGAGAATAACCCGCTTATAAGGACATTTCCCGCTGGAGAAGGTAAGAAGTTCGTAGCGCAGGCGAAGATGAAAAGCGTTGCTGGGATGAACAGCGGCAATAGCATGACCATATTTCTTGGGATATTGGTGGTGTTCTTCGTTGCCACTTATATAGTCAGCATGATTGTGAACACCCAGAAAAATGATATACTTGCTGCCGCGGATCAGATCTCAGGGACTTTATTCATAATAACAATTCTTATTGGCTTCTTATTCATACTGTTAATGACGCGATTAAGCAGAGCGAGGATAACACCACTTGCTCCAAAACTGCTGCTAGATAACTCTGGTGCGAAAACCGCTCCATTTGTAGATGCCACCGGAGCTCATGAAGGTGCTCTCTTAGGGGATGTACTGCATGATCCATTCCAAAGTGGCGGCCTTGGAACGCCATCGCATGAGAGAGTCGTATTAGGAGACATACACAAGGCAAATGGAGGAGTACTCTTCATAGATGAGATAGCAGACATGACGCCGGAGATGCAGATACAGCTGCTCACCGCTATGCAGGAGAAGAAGTCCGCTATAACTGGCAGGAGCGAAAGAAGCGCCGGAGCAATGGTCAAGACTGAGCCAGTTCCATGTGATTTTATATTGGTCGGCGCCGGAAACCCAGAATCTATAATGAAGATGAGTCCTGCCTTAAGGTCCAGGATAAGAGGGTACGGTTATGAGGTATACATGGAAGACAACATGCCGGACACCATAGAGAATAGAAACAAGATAGCAATATTCGTTGCACAAGAGGTGAAGAAAGACGGCAAGATACCACCATTCTCTAGAGAGGCTGTTGCAGAGATCGTAAAGGAAGCAAAAAGAAGGGCAGACAAGAAGAACTCACTTACGCTGAGGCTCAGGGAGCTTGGGGGAATAATTAGAGTTGCCGGAGATATGAGCAGGGAGAAGAACAAGAAAGTGGTTGACATCTCGGACGTGATAAACGCAAAGGAATATGCCGGCTCATTTGAACAACAAGTCGCATCAAGGTTCATAAAGGAGAAGAAGGAGTATGAAGTGATACAGGTTTCAGGCTCACACGTTGGAAAGGTCAATGGACTTGCGGTGATAGAGAACTCTGATTCTGGGCTTATGCTGCCGATAGAAGCGATAGTGACTAAAAGCATGAGAAAGGGCGGAGGGGAAATAATAGCTACCGGTAAACTCGGTGAAATCGCTCAGGAAGCCGTGAAGAATGTAGGAGCTATAATAAAGCTTTACTCAAAGCAGCAGTTAAGTGACTATGATATACACATACAATTCCTGCAGGCCTACTCTGGAGTGGAAGGGGATAGCGCTAGCATAAGCGTAGCAACAGCCATACTCTCAGCCATAACAGGAATACCAGTTAAGCAGTCTATCGCAATGACTGGGTCTCTCTCAATACTGGGAGAAGTACTGCCTGTCGGGGGCATCACATCCAAGGTCGAGGCCGCTGTAAATGCTGGGATAAAAGAGGTCATAATCCCCGCTTCAAACTTCGGCGACTTGGTACTGCCAAACAACGCAGACATCAAGGTCATACCTGTCAGCACGCTGAGTGAAGTGATAGACCATGCGATGGAAACAGGAAGGGAGAGAACCAAACTTATAAAAACGATAAAGGGCGCATTCAAGAAAAAACCGGTGGTATAGATACAATAAACCCGAATGGAAAAGAAGATTTATCTAAAGGTCTTTGACTTGAAGACACTGGAAGTTCTAAGCAAGCTTGAGGGAGATGGATACATCTCCAATCTTACTGGGCCTTTGAGCAC
>JADFAP010000014.1 GCA_015121965.1 Candidatus Acidifodinimicrobium mancum | reverse complement strand
TCCCTGCTGCCTTTTACATGCCCGAATAGCAGAGACTTTCTAAGCCTTACCTCTGAATAGCTCTGATCCCGGTGTATTAATGTGGAGAACACCCTGCCCTCCAAGCTTCTATCACCAAAGAAATTAATTAGGGAGGAATAAACAAAAACCCTTACATAGCCATTGAAAGGCCCCAGAAGTTCGATCTGCTTAATGTAGATATCTTCCTCCTCAGCGACCCGCTCAATGTATCTCAATATCTGATCGCCTTTGATCCCCTTGTCGAATATCAAATACCTACCGTCGTATTTTACCATAATATGAAGCCCTGGGTTTTTAGATAAAAACCGTCATGATTTTACTCCAACGTATTTGGGTATCTCTTCTACGCTAAAGAAAACCAGCTTTCTTTGCTTTATTGCTTCCTGAAGTTCCCTTTCTGCGCCAGTTAGACCTCTTTTCATCTCGCCTATTTTGTCTTTGTAATAAAATATCGCATCGCATTTCTCCAGCCACTTAAAGTCCTGCTCTGTATAGAATTCGTATGGCATCTCTTTCTTGCCGTATATGTGCATAAAGTGGGAATAGTGTGGTATAAAAGGGAAATGCCCACGATCCGCGACATCTATGCCGAAGTCTATAGCTCTTACTACATTCTCATGCGCAACTTTAGGAGCCGAATGAGGGCTTGCATCATAAGGGGTATAAGGCCCTGCTAGGTAAACTGTCAGGCGCTCGCTTATGTAGACTTCTTTTTCTTTGTTATCCTCAGTCCCTAATGCGCTCTTGATTATTGAGTTCATATGAGATTTACCTTTATTCTTCAGTATATCTTTAATACTTAGATCTGAATATGGTTCGTTAATTTCCACTCCTGTGATATACCCTACTTTCACAGCGTCGAGATAAGCCATATAATTTTTATCCAGCTCTTGCAATCTTGCAGAAAGTTTATCTAGCGTTTGCCAATCCTGCCCATCTAAAAGTTCTTTCAAAGTTTTTACGACCATATAGATCACCCTGTAGTAGTTATGATTACATGAAATATTTAAAGCTTTCCTAGCTTCTTGAAGAACCAGCTACCTCTACCCTTACATCAGTATATTTATTGTGTATCTCTCTTTCTTTAGCATGCTTCCTGTGGTTGTAGAACCTATCTAGAGCATCGAGACTAAACATACTATAAAAAATACCTCCAACAGCAAGAAGTGCACCCACCACAGAAAGTGGCCCGTTATTTGATAAATGCTCTCCAAAAAGGATCCCCAACCCCGACGCCATAGGTGAGAAAAGTGAAACTCCAAGAGCACTTGCGTACAAAGAGTTACTCCTATCGATATGTTTCTCTTTTAAATTTGACAAGACGTATTCTAGAGTTTCCTTTTCAGCCTCGCTGTTCACTGTGATATCATAACCTCCTATTCTCGGTGCATTTAAAGAGGCGTAGGCGTTGCCCATTGATCTTGCAAGTCTGTTGTGTATTTTGTATTGCTCTCTCTTAAGGTAATTGCTGTTGGTTACAACCTCTTCCAAGAAGCGTCGTATTGTTCTCGGCGACCAATTAAGTATATCTTCATTTGGTTTATACTCAAGTCTAGATTCTAAATCTCTTTCTTCCCCAGTTATTGCCCAGGTGTACAATTTTATTTTTAGCATATTAGACTACTATATCATAAGAAATGTTTTGGTATTTAAGTCTTTTAAATGATACTAACCCGTCTCTACCAAATGCTTAGGTTTGGATATCTTTGTTTCATCTTACCTAAGCGACTCTTATCTCTGAAAGCCTCTTCGAACTTCGGATGTGAGACTATCGGAATCAATCCTCGAATCATCGCAGGAGAGTGAGAATCTGTTACTACTGAATATTTAAGTCCTTCCTGAGTGATATTTTCCTTCCACAGTTGTGACATTGAGATGAACAGCCTTTGTTCTGGTGTGAAGCCGTCTATTTTCTTCCTTCGCGAGGAATCCAGTGATAGTCGCCTTTCAAGCGCGTCATAAACGATGCTGACCGCCCCCAAATCGGCGATATCTTCACTCAAAGTTACCGCTCCATTTACCTTCACACCTGGCAGGATCTCAAGAGAACCGTAAAACTCTTTAATTTTATTTGCCAAAGCATTAAACTTCTTTGCATCCTCCTTGCTCCACCAATTACGAAGATTGCCTTTTTCATCGAATTTTCTGCCCTCGCTATCGAAGTTGTGTGTCATTTCATGCGCAATTACGAATCCTATCCCGCCATAGTTCACCGCATCATCCATACGCACGTCAAAGAATGGAGGCTGGAGTATACCAGCTGGAAAGAACATTTTGTTTTCATTAGCACTGTTTATAGCACCAGCTGACTGAGGCGGGATTGGCCATTCATCCTCATCTATCGGCTTGCCTACTCTTTCTATCTCCTCCTTTACTTCGAATTCCGTCGACCTCAAGAGGTTCTGGTATAGTATGCCTCTGTCTATTTCCAGATTTGAATAATCTAAAAACGTCTTAGGGTGACCTATCTTAAATGAAAGTTTATCAAGCTTAAGTATTGCTTTCCTCTTTGTGTCCTCCCCCATCCAGACTATCTCCTCGAGTTTCTTCCTAAACACAGACTTTAAATCATCGACCATCAGCTCCAATCTTCTTTCTGCCATCTCACTGAAGTTCTGCTTGATGTACATTTCCCCGAGTATATCAGTAAGGCTAATATTCAACTGGTCTATTGCGTCCTTCCACCTGGGCCGCTGTGTTTTCTGGCCCATTAGACTTCCACCGTAAAAATCAAAATATTCCTCTTTCATATCTGAATGTAGAAATTCCGCAGATGCGTTGAGAAATACAAACTTCATGTGTGACTTTATGTCATCAATTGTAACCGTCTCTAAGATTTTATCTAATGCCCCCATGAATTCTGGTTGCCCTATTACGATGAATGGCTCAACATTACGATCTCTAAAGGCAGACTCAGACACCCCTAAACTTCTATAGATTTCGACGAGATCTAGGTTCTTATACCGCTTCCTTAGATCTGTTTCTGTGAATCTATTATAGAATTTCTTCGTGTCAACTAGCTCTTCGCTGCCCCTGCTTGCCTTAGCTAGATAGGTCTGCACCTTTATCACCGAATCCTTGCATCTCTCCGCGTCTTCATCATTCAGCCCATAAAGAAGAAACACCTTCTTAACGTG
>JADFAP010000013.1:391-3176 GCA_015121965.1 Candidatus Acidifodinimicrobium mancum | reverse complement strand
CCCCATTCTCCCTTCTTTTAATATTTTCTACTGCGTCGAAGATTCTCTCAGAGAATACATACATCCCCGTATTTACGAAGCCCTTCCCTTCTTCCGTTTTCTCTTTTATATCAGTAAGTTTGTCTCCTCTGAATATTACCTTTCCGAATGCCTTAACGTCCTCCTTCTCTGTTACTGACATCGCAGCATCTGGTTTTGTTTTGAAGTACATATTCATCAATCCTCTGATATCCTCGTGGAAGAAGAGCGTGTCTCCGCTCACCACAAGGAAGTTCCCCTTCAAATCTTTCGCATATCTTACAGCGTCAGCAGTGCCAAGGTTCTCTTCTTGCTCAATGTATCTTATCCTCAATCCAAATTTCTTGCCGTCTCCAAAATAGTTCATTATCCCCTCCTTGTCTGCCTTTACTAGGATTGTGACGTCTTTGATACCAGCAATTTTCAGTTCTTCCAACCCGTATTGCAGTAGTGGCTTGTTTAGCAGGGGCACCATAGCCTTGCTTCTCTTAATAGTGAAAGGAAAGAGCCGGCTTCCAACTCCTGCAGCCATTACAAAGGCTTTAACTTCTCCTGCCATACAGGATATCCTCCTTTGTCTTCTTCTCTTTTATCAATCTTTGCAGGACTTTCACCGCATCAAGGAATTCCTCTGGCTTTGGAGGGCACCCTGGGACGTAAACATCGACAGGCATTATCCGGTCTATGCCGTGTATAGTGTTATAGCTGTCCCAGTAGAGCCCGCCAGACACATTGCACGCCCCCACAGCGACAACGTACTTCGGAGAAGGCATCTGTTGGTAAACATTAACAAGCCTTCTTGCCATCTTCTTTGTTATCGTTCCACTCACAAATATCATGTCGGCTTGCCTAGGAGAGTCGCCTATAAAAAGTGTGCCGAGTCGGTCTGCGTCCACCTTCGTCGCGCCGAAGGTCATCATCTCAATAGCACAACAGGACGTGCCGAATGTCAATGGCCAAAGCGAATTGCTTCTCCCCCAATTAAGGACCGCGTCTATGAACTTCTCTGCATTTGTTATGATTATCTCCCCCAACCCAGGGTAAGAAAAGCCATCTGAAAGGTCTTTGTTGTTCATACTTCGGCCCTCTTAGGCAGCAAATACCTGACTAGCACCAGAAGATACAGCAGTCCGACGCTGGTGCCGATTATGAAATAAGCCCCCAATCCTCTTCCATCCTGAAAGAGCGGCAGAAGAAACGTAAGAAAGGCTTCTATAACGACGAACAGCAGGATGTACCGGTAGTACTCGAAACCTACGACCCTGGACAGAGATATAGTTCTTTCCCCGCTCTCGACGTTCTCCTTCCCCATCCCTGCGTTTTTCCTCTTGCTGCTTATGAGATATTCTATATATAGGAGCGCAGAGAACAGGGCTGCGCTTAGCACCGCAAAAACCGCAAGTAGCACAAACTGGTCTATCTCCATTATTAGATAATGCATCGCATTATATTAATTGCTTTATTGATTTCTACCCAATTGTTATCTTTTTAAATCTGTGCCGATATTGATTTTAAATGAACAGAGATAGGCACGCAGTTGATATTGAAAGCTATGAAAGGTGGAGGACTATAAGGCTGGCGATCATACTAGCTTTCGTCATAGCGGTGATAGCCGTTGCCATTGTTTTATCCTATAATTCAAACTTCTATTATACTGGCGGGATGATGTCTCCGTACATAATTAATGTCGGTGGGGCATACGTATGGAACATCGTAGGTGTCTTGTTTGGCGTATTGTTCATAATATGGGTAATATCCTGGTTCTTACACCCCTACAGCGGATACGGCTACAGCTTCAGGAGCTACCGCGCGGAGAGGACACTCAGGGAGAGGTACGCTAGGGGAGAGATAAGCTACAAGACATATAGAGACATGCTTAATAAGTTAAGAAAGTGAAATATTCTTCAAGAAAGTAAGATGGAAATTAATGAGCTTAACGCAAGAATAAGCACATGTACCCTCTGTGATCTCTGCAAGGGCAGAAAGAACGCTGTGCCTGGGGAGGGCAGGGTACCCGCGGATTTGATGATAATTGGCGAAGCACCGGGGAAATTCGAGGACGCTGCAGGTAGACCCTTCATAGGGATGTCTGGAAAGTTTCTGACAAAGTATCTAGAAATGGCTGGCATAAGGAGAGAGGATGTATTTATAACGAATGCGGTCAAGTGCAGGCCACCCAACAACAGGAAACCCAAGATGGAGGAGATAGAAGCCTGCAGACCTTATCTAGTCTCTCAGTTGTCGTTGGTCAATCCAAAGCTTGTCCTGGCCTTAGGTGTTTCGGCCGCGTCGGCACTGGGCATGTCTTTCTCGCACCTATCGGAGATCAGGGGTAAGGTCACGGATGGTATGATTGGAGGCAAAAGCGTAAAAATATATGTTACCTTCCACCCCTCGTTTCCGATGAGGTTCCCTAAGGCAAGGGATACCTTCTTAGATGATCTGAAAAAGGCAAAGGAATTAGTCCAAGGCTGAAGTTAAATCCTGCAAATCAGAGGTATAATCTTTCGATATCCCTCAGATAATCCTTATCGAGTCTTGCTTTGGCGAAATGATATAGTAATATAGAATAATCATCGGAACTGTTTGAAGAGCCTTTATATGCCCCAAAATAAGATAAAGAGTATACCTTAAGTGTTTTCTTTTTAAAGTTGAAAGTGCAGATAGGGAATCCTAGCCCTTCTAAGACCGAAGCAAACACTGATAATGTAACTTCAGGACCGTTGATTATTCTATATTACTATATCATTTCGCCAAAGCAAGACTC
>JADFAP010000013.1:0-381 GCA_015121965.1 Candidatus Acidifodinimicrobium mancum | reverse complement strand
TTCGGCACTCCTAGCGGGTCTTCGTCTTCTTCCTCATCATCCTCCTCTAGAGAGCCTAATATAAACCTAGGTTCAGGATTCATGCCGCCAAGAGGAGGTTTATAATCCTCCATACACTATATTATATTGAATCTCTTATAATTTAAGATTATACTTCTGTCTTAGGTCATAGCTTCTGACTAATTTTAAATCGTCAGGGTTGAACACTACTACCTGTGTGTAAGTGCCGACTCCTTCATCGAACGGCGAGAATCTTGAATTTTCACTGCCATGGATTATTCCATCGTATCCCATCTTATACAAGAATTTAGTGAAGTGTTCAGGAAAGGCAGAGAACACGAATTTGCCATGGTCGTCCAATACTTCCTTATTCCACATTGC
>JADFAP010000002.1 GCA_015121965.1 Candidatus Acidifodinimicrobium mancum | reverse complement strand
TTGATGCAAAATGAGAAGATAATAAGCAGGCGAAAGCCATCTATTCTGATACAAAAGACCTTTGTTACAGGAGTCGCTTTCATAGGGCTGTCTATAATCTTCTTTATAATTGGATTGGTCTACAGAAGCTATAACTTCCAGTTCTCATTCATCTCCACATACACAGGTATAAACTTCGGCTTGTTTGACAGTCTTCCACTGATTCCAGTAGTATTAGATATAATCGCGCTTATAGAATTGCTTCATGCTGAATTGTCCGTGTACTTCAGGGATTACATCATAACTAACTACAGGATAATAGACCAGCACGGGATACTTTCAAAGGACGCGAACATAATACTAGCCAATAGGATAAGCGACATATCAATAGACAGGACTTTCGCAGACAGGATACTTGGGCTAGGTAGGATCGTCCTGAGGATGGAAGAAGTCAATAAGCCCGAGATAAGGCTGATTGGGATAAGAGATGTGGAGTCGTTCCAGAATGACATCCTCAAACTTATAAGTAAGGACAATAAATCTTAGGTTAAGTTTAAAGCCCTTTCATTGCTTCCTTTATCTTTCTTGCGGTTTCTAGCTTCTCCGCTTCGTCCTTGTAAGGTCTCTTAGGCCACATAAAACCCCTCAGTCCGTCGCCTCTTTTTCTTGGTATCACATGGACATGCAAGTGTGGAATGCTCTGGCTCACTATATTGTTAATTATATTCAGTATCCCATCTGCTTCCATTGCAGTCATAACTGCCTTTGAAAGTCTCTTAGTGTTTTTGAAAAGCGCTAAAGTTACATCATCAGGCAAGTCCATTAAGGTTTCATAATGTTCCTTCGGTATAATTATGCAGTGGCCGCGGTACACAGGTCTTTTGTCAAGGAAAGCTATTGTCTTCTCATCTTCAAAGACTACATTTTCCCTCTCGCTTCCTCTAGCTATCTCACAGAAGACACATGGTTTATCATCCATAGGAATTTACTTCATCTTGTCAAGAACCTCCTTTAGCACTACAGCTTGATTATGTTCTTCATCCTTAGCCCCGAATAAAAGCACTACCTTCCCTTTTTTCTTCTCTATTTCCTTTATCTCTTTCAATTTTGTAACTTTGTCGGCGCTCTTAAGCTCTTTTTTGTACCTTTCCCTGAATTCACCCCACTTGCTCTCATCGTGAGAAAACCACCCTCGAAGTTCGTCGCTTGGTGCTACATCCTTCATCCAAATACCAGCATTAACCTTCTCCTTTGTAAGTCCCCGCGGCCAAACCCTGTCAACAAGTATCCGAAAGCCTTTCTCTTTGCTCCCGTATACCCTACTTAGAACGATCATAAATAATTTTATAATTCTACGTTTAAATATATGGATTCTCCATATAGTTAAATGAAAATAGCACTCCAAAAAGACAGCTCAATAGACGCAGAAAAGCAGGCTGTTGAGATAGTCGAAAGAAAGGGGTTGGGACATCCAGATTATATAGCTGATTCAATAGCAGAAAGTTTCTCTAGAAATCTATCAAAGTTTTACATTAAGGAATTCGGCTCAGTCCTCCACCATAATGTTGACAAGTTGGAGGTCATAGGCGGCGCGACAGAACCAGCTTTCGGAGGTGGAAAAATCGTAAAGGAGATATCCATATTATTCTCCGGCAGAGCTACTTCAAACGTAAACGGAAAAGATATACCAGTGAAGGAGATCGCGATTAATTCAGCTAAGGAGTGGATAAAGGGCAACCTTAGGTTTTTGGATCCAGAGAGGGTAAACTATCTTTTCTATACCGGTCACGGCGCGGCAAACCTTAAGGAGACGTTTAAAAGGACAGACGGTCCAAGATCAAATGACACTTCCTTTGCAGTGGGTTATTATCCTCTGAGCAGGCTTGAGAATATGGTTTTGAGTCTTGAGAGGATGGTAAATTCAAAGGACTTCAAATCAAAGTTTCCTGTATCGGGAGAAGACGTGAAGATAATGGGAGTTCGAATAAAGAACAAGGTTATCTTTACGGTAGCAATGGCATTTGTCGACAGGTTCATTTCGTCAGAGAAGGAATACTTCAGCAAGAAAGCTGAGATAGTGAGCGAGATGGAGAAGTATATAGCTGGATTAAATGAAAAACTTGGAGCTGGTTCAGGCAAGAAATTGAATATAGACTTGGCTGTAAATTCCTTGGATAAAAAAGGTATTGGGACAAATGGCTGTTATCTCACGGTTACAGGTTTGAGTGCAGAGGCTGGTGATGATGGGGCTGTGGGTAGAGGGAATAGAGTGAACGGCCTTATAACTCCAAATAGGCCCATGACATTGGAAGCTGCAGCAGGCAAGAACCCAGTGAATCACATAGGAAAAATATACAGCCTGTTCTCATTTGATCTTTCAAAGAAGATATATGAGCAGTTCGGCGTAAAGAATCAGTTAAGGATGGTTGGTAGAATAGGTAATGATCTTAGTAATCCACTTATAGTTTCGGTAAAGACAGATAAAAAGGTGGATAAGGATATAAAAAAGAATATTCTCACTTTGGTAGACGATGAGCTAAGCAAGATAGAAGGTATTACCAATAGGATAATAGAAGGAAAGTACGAAATCTGCTAGGCGGTTATTCAAAAAATCTTAGTCAAAATACATAAACTACATCTTCTCTAGTGGTATTATACCGAGTATCTCTGACGCATTCTTTAGAACGATTTTTGATGTCTTAACTAGCCACAGCCTAAAGCTTCTCTCTTCTCCTTCTGCCTTTATCACTGGGTTATCCCTGTAAAATTCATTGAAGTCTGATGAGAACTCTGAGGCGAAGTTGGATATAACAGTTAAATCAAGGTTCCTTGCTGCGGTTTCGACTACATCAGGGAATAGGAATATATCAAGCAGCAACTTCTTCTCCTGTTTTGTTAGTTCTTTCTTACGGCTTGCATCTTTGATATTTTCATCTGCATTTCTTAGTATCCCAGACATGCGGCTTAATGTATACTCTATATAGATGGCGCCTTTGGACTCCAGCTTTAGTGCTTCATCCATATCAAACACAAGTATTTTCTTTGGATCAGTTCTTACCATCTCATATCTCAAAGTAGACACCGCCAAAGATTCAGCTATGTCTTCGCACTCCTTGTCGCTCAAGTCCTTGTTCCTCGACTTGGTCTCCTGGACTATCGCCTGCTTAAGTTTGTTAAGGAGGTCATCAGCGTTTATGTATATGCCTTTTCTCCCGCTCATCCTAAAGAATTCCTTGTCCTCTTCCTTGACTCCAAGCATTTCTGCGGTTTTTGGTGAAAGCGCGACAACAGCGTACTCGTAGTGGGTATACTCGGATTTTCCTCCACTGAATTTGTCTATAACTTCCTTCACAACTTCCTGTTCGTATTTCTGTGTTATGTCTATTACATTTATTGATCTCTTCACATAGTTGAACTTAGGGTGCTTCTCTGTCCCGTCTCTGTCTAAAGTCGTGGTCCAGAGCATCTTCCCATTCTTCTGCGTGATCCATTTCCTGTATTTGAAGTCGCCATTCATCAGCCCGTGCTTCCACATTGCGTAAGCTATGTCCTTCCCTACATAGACAACAGTGCCGTCTGAACGCACAATTATCTTCTCTTCTCCATCAGCTTTCTTAAACACCCAGCATCCTTTCTTCTCTCCCTTTGTTTCAAGCTTTATCTCCTCTTTCTCTTTTAGAAGATTGAAGGCAGCATCCCAAAATTTGTAGGCTAGTATATGCGATTCATAGTTCATTAGGTCGTAGTATACTCCAAGTCTCTCTAATGTCTCAAGCTGTGCTAGAATGACCTTCTCAACCATATCATCAACTATTTTTAGTATATCTCTATCGCCGTTCTCTATAGCCTTTAGTATTAGGCTTCTTTTTTCTAAAAGAGAAGGGTCTGTTTTGTACGCCTCATTAACTTTGGTATACACTTTATCCCCAAAATAGTGGTCCAGTTTTATTCCTTTCTCTTCTGCTGGCATACCCAAGAACTTTATTCCGACTATATTGTCTGCAACTTGTGCTCCTGTGTCGTCCGTGTAGGTAGTTACTATTATTTCATGCCCTGTTTTCCTTAGCAACCTTGACAGCGAATCTCCTATTGAGGCGTTCCTAAGATGGCCTATATGTATCGCCTTGTTGGGGTTAACACTTGTGTGCTCCACCATTACTCTCTCCCCTTTCCCATAATCAGTAGCCCCATAGTTTTCGTTTATGGCATCCACAATAAGCGAAAGAAGGCGGTCATAGTTATACCAGCAATTAACATAGCCGTTTGCTGTCTCTATCTTACCTATGAAAGGTGAACCCTCAAGTTGCTTTTTAATTCTTTCTGCCGCGGTATCAAGTGGAACTCCTTCTACTTTAGAATCTCTTAGCGCTTTTGTTATAGAAAAGTCGCCCCCATATTTGTAGGTCTTATACATTAGGAATGGTCTTAGCTCTTCGGGTGTAATACCGAGGCGCTTTGCGATATCGTCATTTACTGTCTTCACTATGTTTGGATTCTTATTCATATAATCTAACTAAACATTATAGACCTACGAATTTAATGCTTTCGTCGAGGATTCTCCTTTCACAAAAGATATGCAAATGTTTAATAAATGATGATACAATAAATTTGTATAGCTGGTATATTTCATTTTCTTCATTAGAAACACGGTGATCTGGAAGAAAGACAGAAACGCATTGTTTATACCTCCTAATGTGATGTCAGAAGTTCTTAGGATAACGTTGGTGGTTGTCTTTATCTATTTTGGACATGGATAAAATATAATCTATCCTTTAAGCCGCTATGACCGCTGGGGCAAAAATACCACTAGCGAATAACAGAACTGCAAAGAGTATAATAATTATCTCACCTATCAAAAGATATAATGCCATGCTTGACAGATATTTATCTTTGTCCTTTTCTATGAAATAAATTATTATGTCGCCCAGCCATCCTAAAATAAAGAAAACACCAAAAACTCTATCTTTGTCGTTTTTGCTCACTAATGAGTAGATTAAAGCAACTAACTGACCTATTCCTATGAAGCCTAAAAGAATCCAAACCTTGCTTGCTTTTCTACTTATATCCCAAACCATATTGTTTATAGGGCATCCCTAATTTAAAAGTTTACTTTTCCTATGAGAAATGCAGGGAGAGGGATTTGAACCCTCGAAGGCCTAAGCCACTAGCCCCTGAAGCTAGCGCGTTTGACCGCTTCGCTATCCCTGCTTGTATAGCTTATTTTCACACTCTTAACAAATTTAAGCAATTTATGTACTTTTAACTGCCTGCGTTTTCTACAATCTATTTAAACATAATTTGCATTAGAGCATTAATGCAGTCAAATAGCCTAAAAATAGAGACAAATAGCAGCCCTAAAAGAATTGCAATAAAAGCGGTAAATCTTTGGAAAATATACGGTAAAGGGGAAGCAGCGTACACTGCTCTTAGAGGGATCTCGTTCACTGTCGGAGCTGGTCAATTTGTCGCAATAATAGGCGCTTCTGGAAGTGGTAAGAGTACGACACTAGATTTGATTGGGACATTAGACAAGCCTACGAAGGGGGAAGTTTTTATAGACAATATAAACACAAATAAAATTAATGAGAGAGGCCTTACAAAACTGCGAAACAAGAAGATAGGGTTCGTATTTCAGTCATACAATCTTATACCTTACCTAACAGCAGAGGAGAATGTAGAGATACCTTCTTTTCCTCTCGGTATAAGCAGAAAGGAGCGAATGGAAAAAGCTAGAAAATTATTGGACGAACTTGGGCTGGCAGGTAAGTATAACCATAAACCTACGGAATTAAGCGGTGGTGAGCAGCAGAGAGTAGCAATAGCAAGAGCTTTTATAAATGACCCCTCTATAGTCATTGCGGATGAACCTACTGGGAATCTTGATTCGAAGACATCAAAAGTAGTTATAGACATTTTGCGTAAGAAGAGCATGGAACATGGCGTTACTTTGGTCCTTGCTACTCATGATCTTGAACTGACTAAGTATTGTGATAAGATTATAAAGATAAGCGACGGAGAAGTAGTATCTGAGGAGGCTAAATAATATGAAAGCATTTTCAAAGTATCTGTTTTTGTTCATGTTTGTATTTGCAGTAGCTGCTCTTTTCTCATTGAACAGCGCACATGCTGCTACCCCTAGTTCATCTTCCTGCCTTTATCCGAATGCATTTTCAGTAGTCAATGCGTATTGGGGAGTTAGTTCGGAGCAGATGCAGGTAGGCCCAGGAAACCAAGGCGTCCCTTTGACTGTCACACTCCTGAATAGGGGTAACTGTTCAGCGCCGATAGTGAACATAACATTATCAAATTTACCAAGTGGCTTTTCTTTGTCCAGTACCGCGCAGAACTTCTCTAGTATACTTAACCAAGTGCAACCATACTCAACATTTTCCGTAACTTTTTACTTGAATATACTTCAAAATGAGTCACTGCGTGATTATTATCTTCCTTTGACTATCCAATACAGTAATTCTTCACAAACCAATACACAGCATCTAAATGCCACGGTGCCTCTTTTAGGCCAGGCTGATGTGAGTCTTACCCCTTACTCTGTGCTTCTGACTGCCGGGCAGGTAAATTACATCACGGTTGTATTTGCGAACACAGGCTCGGGCGATATGTCGCACATAAGTTCTACGATAACATCTCCGCAGATGACAGTAATAGGGCAGTCAAATGTAACCATAAACAACTTATTGCCGGATCATAGCAGAATAGAGACTTTTGAGGTCTTTGTTCCATCATCCTTTGGTGGCTCTTCAGCCAATCTTAATTTCTTGACAAGTTATTTGGATCCGTATGGGCAGATAGTTACATCAAATCAGGCAATAAATTTCATTGTGCAGTCATTTGTTAAATTCGAGCTAGTGACTTCATCGGTTTTGCCCACACTAGTTTCAGTAGGGACCCCTTTCTCCGTCACTCTAACGATTACAAATGTAGGTTTTGGGACAGCTAATAATGTTGAAGCCACTCCAATCCTTCCCTCAGGTTTTACGAACTTGAATGGTGGTTCCGTGTCTGGGGGTGATATACAAGCTGGATCATCCGCAACGTTTACCTTTACCTTTATGACTAATAGCTCAGTTAAGCCTGGAAACTATATCATACCAATAAATACCTCCTATCTAAACAGTCTAGAGAGCTTTGTCAGCAGTGAGATAGACGTTCCAGTAAAAATTTCGCCAATCAATAATAGTTTCTATAATTCTACTAGCATAAGCAAACCTTATAAAAACAATTCTTATGGATTTATCTTCATCTTAACAATGGTCGTAATTTTAATTATAATTATAGTTATAGTTCTATTGTTTTTGAGGAAGAGATCAACTAAGAAGAAAAGGTAAACTATGAAGGTTGGTAGAATAGATATATCACCATCAAGTGCAGTGAGTGTTTACTAGGATTGGAGGATAAAAAGATGAAATTAACTGATACACTGGAACTAGCTTTTAAGGCGCTTAGTCAACATAAGGTAAGAACAGCTTTGACTATATTGATGGTAGTTATAGGCATAACTGCCATAGTTGCACTTGTTTCACTCACCACAGGCGTACAAGTCAGCATAGAAAAAAGTTTGGAATCACTTGGTCCAACTACTATAGTAGTTAGCTATGCCGGTAATCAAGGTGGATTCTCAGCCGCAGATCTTGCATTGATCTCTTCTCTGCCGAATGTGTCATCCGTGACACCAATGATTCGGGAAAGCGCGACTTTAACATTAAATGGCCAGACCTCCCAAGTGTCATTGATTGGAATAAGTAAGGGAAATCTCCTGTCGATCGTAAATTCAACTGGATTTTTTAGTGGAAGCGTATATCCCAACAACGAGACTGGCATAGCTGTCGTAGGCAATGGTGTCGCTTTTTCTTCATCTGGTCAGCAGCTTTTGAATTTAGGCTCACCTATAGACCTTTTAGCGCACGGTCCTTCAGGTGGAGCAACAGCAGTAGACCTTGCGACTGATGGTATACTTAACTCATATGGAGCATCTTTGTTTCTTCCAGTAGACAGTTCTATTTTTATATCGACACAAGAGGCGCAATTGTTGTTTCCAAATGTTGGGTATTCAACTTTTTTGGTTAAGGCAGTTAGTACAAATCAAGTTAGTTCGCTCTCAACCGAAATATCAGATGCATTTGGTAAAAATGTGGTCGTTGAAACTACACAGCAGCTGGCTCAAACCGTCTCCAGCATCATGAGCAGTATAACCCTGTTGCTACTCGTTATAACAGCAATTTCATTGCTGGTGGCTGCGGTCGGAATAATGAATATAATGTTCGTATCAGTTCTGGAGAGAACTAAAGAGATAGGGATATTGAAAACTGTTGGGTTTAGCAATACTAATATTCTGCTAAGTTTTGTATTTGAAGCTTTTATAATCGGTCTGGTTGGTGGCTTGGTAGGGATAGGCGCTGGCATAGGTGCTTCTCAATTTGTTCATGTGCTAGCTGGATACACCTCAGGCTCTAGCATCTCTGCGCCCAGTGGAGCAAATTCTAGTAGTTTTAGTGGCGGCTCTTCTGGCGCATTTGCTAACTCTAGATCTCAAAGTGCAGGATTTGGATCGCCATCGAGCTCTTCCTCCACCAGTTCAAGTTCTATATTGAGCTCATTTTCTCCAGTGTTTACTCCAGAATTGCTCTTGCTTGCTCTTTTTGTGGCTATTTCAGTCAGCGTAGCAGCGGGTCTTTACCCTGCAATAAAAGCGTCAAGGATGCAGCCGATAGAGGCAATAAGACATGAATGATCCTGATAGATCCAACCAGGCATTCATATAAGCGTATTTCATTTGTATATCAAGCTTCCGAGATGCTTCGTGGCGTGCTTGTTTGTTTTATGCTCCAAAATCTCGTTATGGTCTATTATATGCTTCACTGTAAATCCCTTTGCAGTCAGCGCGTCTGCTATAAGTGAGCGATGACAACGCCAAGGCAATATCTCTGCACACATTATTGCAATAGTCCTCTTAGCAGATACATCAATAAGATGATCAAGCCCCTCTTTAAAGTCCTCTGTCTGCATATAATCGGCGAAGCCTTTGAATGAATTGTTTTTCCAAAATGTGTTGATTGAATCTTTATTTGGCTTCCTTAATCCACCAAGTTCTTTTATGTTTTCATATGATATACTATTTTTAGCTAGTGCATTTTTCAAATAATCAGAATTAAACTGTGGATTATGTTTGGATCGTGGTATTGTCCTTACATCTACAACATAATTGACTCCATACTCTTTCATCAACGAAATAAAGTCATCTATGTCTCTTGTTGAATGTCCAACTGTGAATATTATCCGCCTATCTGTTGTATTTGTATGTTTTATATTAGCTGATCTACGCGATCGTTTCTTGATGCAACTTGATGAGACGATTTTTGCTTTCCCCATTTGGTTTTCTTTATCAGCTATACATTACTCATTTCGATTCTTTCTTTCAATTCTTCGTCTTTTAGATCCAATCCACCGAATAGGAAACCCCCGACTGTCAACTTTTTTGTGTCTTCCTCATCTATTCCCCTACTTAAACAGTAAACCTCGCTTTGATAATCAAGATGCTTTGTAGATGCAGAATGCTTAGCTTTCACATTGCTAGTTCTTATCTCGAGCGCGGGGATAGAGTTTATCTTTGTGTTTTCACTTAATATTATGCCGTCGCTTGATAGGAAAGCATCTGAGTTTTCCGCTTCCTTTTCTATAGTTATAACATCCTTTATCACGACCTTGGCTTCCCCTTCTGCTGATGTGCGGAAGTTCACCAAGCTCTTTGTGCCTTTGCCAACGTGCCTGACTAGGTCAGTAACATCTATGTCCTGTTTGCCACTGCATATCATGATCTTGCTCTCTTTATAGCTTGAATTGTCACCAAGCAGTTCAGCGTATATCTTATATCGTATAGTCTTCCCACCTTTATCTACGGAAATTATCTCTATATCCCCTTTTGAATGTATACCTATGTTTATTAAAGCGATGGCGTCTGCTTCAAAGTTTTGTTTAATCAGCATAGTGAGTCGGCTGTTCTCCCCAGTGAAAATGTCTATATTCTTGTATATTTTTGCGTTCTCCACGCTGTTCGTGAGTTCAAGGATTATCTTAGCCATATTCTCGTCGTCAACATAAAACACATCCTTGCTGATTTCAAGCTTGCCCTTAGTTGTCTCCATTAAATCAAGCTCCTTGGTTCCGCCACCCGATATGTTTATGAATCTTCCGAGTGTGAATAAAGTATTGTCTAAATGTCGCATCTTGTCGGAGTAAGCGTCCTGATATTCTACCCAACTCCTCAGCGGATCAGTTTCCTCCATTAAGATAATGTCTCTGTCGATAATATCTTCGCTCTTTTTGTTAAATCTATAATCCGCTGTGTTGTCTAATCTTTGATTCATTAGGTAGCTGATTATCTCTTCTTCATTTAGAAATACCTTCTCTCTTGCTTCGGAATCCTTCTTAAAGAGTGGATTTGCCTCAAATTCCGTCTCTCTAAATTCTTTGAATTCTTTTTGCTTATATTCAATGAGCCATTTCGGGATAGATGACATGTTAAGCTTCATGTCTATGTACGATTTGAACAGATCGGTCATAGTATTTCACCCGACTGCGTTTTCCATGTTTATTTTTATAAGTCGGTTGAATTCCAGGGCAAACTCCATAGGTAGCTCCTTTATAAATTCGCCAACGAATCCGAGGACTACCATATTTATCCCCTCATTCTCCGGTATTCCCCTGCTCTCCATGTAGAGTCTTTGATCCTCTCCGATCTTCCCCACAGATGCCTCGTGGCTTACATCCGCGCTCTCTTCGCTTATCTCCATGTAAGGATATGTATCAGTCCTTGAATCATCGTCGAATATAAGCGCATCGCAGGTGACACTTGTATTGGAGTCTTTTGACCCACGCGGTATCTTCACTAATCCCCTATAAGTTGTTCTACCTCCGTTTAGGCATATCGACTTGGATCTTATAACGGAGCTTGTTGCAGGCGCGAGATGTATCGCTTTGGCGCCAGCGTCTTGGTGCTGTCCCTTGTCTGCAAATGCTATCGACAGTATGTTTGCCTTCGCTCCTGGCTCAAGCATGTAAACAGACGGGTATTTAGCGGTTAGCTTAGCTCCTATGTTTGCGTCTATCCACTCAACATACGCGTTCTCGTATGCGAACGCTCTCTTTGTGACCAGATTATATACATCACTCGACCAGTTCTGTATCGTGATATACTTTACATGTGCCCCTTTCATGGCAATTATCTCCACAACTGCTGCATGCAGTGATTCCTTTGAGTACGTAGTGGCAGAGCATCCTTCGACATAGGTCACGTCTGCGCCTTCATCAGCTATTATCAAAGTCCTCTCAAACTGCCCCATATTTGCTGCATTTATTCTGAAGTACGCCTGAAGTGGCAGTTTAACCTTCACTCCCTTTGGGACGTATATGAATGACCCCCCGGACCAAAGCGCTGAGTTGAGTGCGGCAAATTTGTTGTCATTTGGAGAAACAACCTTTCCAAAGTATTTCTTGACCAGTTCGGGATAGTCTTTTACCGCAGAATCCGTGTCACAGAATATTATGCCTTCCTTCTTCAATTCCTCTCTAACGTTATTGTACACTACAGTGCTGTCAAACATTGCCTCGACTCCACCGAGAGCCCTCTTCTCGGCCTCGGGGATGCCTAGCTTATCATAGGTGTCTTTTATCTTCTTCGGCACATCCTCCCAGCTAGTGGACTTCTTATCAGATGCAAGCGCAAAGTAGCTGATGTCATTGAGATTAAGCTTGTCTAGCCCGTCTATCCAGTTAGGCATGGGTCTCCTAGAGAAGAATTTATAGGCATTAAGCCTGAATTCCTTCATCCAATTTGGTTCCCCTTTTATATCAGATAGATTCTTGATGACTCTTTCTGATAGGCCATTCGGGAACCTCACTTTGTAGTCTATATCCTCCTTGAAGTCGTACCTATCAGCTTGTATCTCCAATTTTTCCATAATCAATCAATTTTGTATCCACCCTTCTCTATCTCTTCTACCAGTTCCATGCCACCTGACCTAATGATACTCCCGTCTTTCATTACGTTCACTAGTGTGGGTTTTATGTGTTTGAGAATCCTGTCACTGTGTGTTATTATCAAGAATCCTGTTTCAGGCAACATCTCATTCACCGTACTAGACAGCGCTTTCATTGCGTCTAGATCCAGACCTGTGTCTATCTCATCTAGTATCGCAACCTTTGGCTTAAGTAAAAGCAGTTGGAGAAGTTCAAATTTCTTCTTTTCCCCACCGGAGAAACCTTCATTTACATGCCTTTCATTGATAGACTCAGGAAGACCTACCTTCTCGAGATATTTGCCCACTATCTTCTTGAACTCGCTTGTTGTGATCTTAGTCGAATTAACGCTTTCATAGGCAGTTTTTAGAAAACTTAGTGTATTCACGCCTTGCAGTGCAACGGGTTCTTGAAAGCTTACAAATATGCCTAGCCTGGCTCTTTCGTGCGGCTTTAGCTTGAGTAAGTCTGCACCATTAAACTCTATTTTTCCATCGGTCACAGTATACCTTTTGTCCCCAAGTATTGCCCTTGCAAGCGTAGTTTTCCCGCTTCCATTCGGACCCATCAGTATGTGTGTCTCTCCCGTTTTCACATGTAGGCTGACTCCTCTGAGTAGGACTTTCTCTTTTATCCTCACGCTTAGCTTCTCTATATCAACCCCACTTTCCATGTTCCTTCCTTATTAATTCTATTGGGCAAAGGAAGTCCTTGCCTTTAGGCACGTCTACGACCTTGGTCTCCCTCGCTTCCTGACATATCTCGCATGTGTGGGAATTCAAATCGTAATCCTTGTCTTCCAGATTTTCCATCACACCCTCCAGGAACTTAGACATCCTCTGGTTTTTTATCATACTATCAGCCACTTTCCCTCTGGTTCCTTTGAGATACTGGGACACAGCTGGTTGCGTTGTGCCGATTTTCTCTGCTATGTAAGCCTGATCTGCATCCATATTATGCATTTTCTCAGCTATGGCTGCCCTTGCGGCTGGCATTATCTCCATGAGCGTTTTCTTGCAGAATATTTCGGCCATAGAAAGACTATTGTATCTGTATATATAAATATAACGGTGTTATATAATCAGTGCTCTCTGAGTGGCTCAAATATCAAGTCTATGGTAGGAATTCAGGTCCCAACTCTTCTAACAAATCGTGGTGCTTCTCGAAGTAGTCCCTTACATTTTTCAGTCTGTTTGATAGGTAGTCCCCCACAGCTTTCTTGAGATCCAGCGGATGCAGTGAGCCATTTACAAAGTCTTTCTCCAATTCTTCATAACTGGTGTAGACCACGTCTCCCCCGAATTTAGATGCTCTTTCGATCTTGAATTTGTCTTCAGCTGCAAATACTATGTAATTAACTATCTGCAGTACGAAGTTGTCCTTTGTCTCTTTTTCAGGGCAGTAAGCGCCGTTTATCTTCTTCTTTATTGACTCTTCTGATTCGTAGACCTTGATGTGGCTGTTTGGTATCGAAGAGCTCATCTTAGTTCCTGGTCCAAGCAGTGATGACACCAATGGCATCATGACCTCGACCCTCTTCCTGTAGCCTATCAACGGGAGGTACTCCCTTGCAAACATCAGTATATGCCTCTGGTCTGTTCCACCAAGCTGCACGTCAACGTCTAGGTAATGTTCGTCAACAGCCTGCATTATCGGATATATCAGCTCGCTTACCTTTGGGTTCTTCATTCTAGTTACTTCTGATGCGGCTCTCATCGCTCTTTCCACAGTCGACATCGTTGATATCTTGAGCGTATCAAGTACGTAATCGTGCTTAAGTTCGAAATCAGATCCCTTGAAGAACTTCGGTTTTCCATTCTTCCAATCAAAGGATAGTTCTATACACGCCTTCGTGTAATTGACCCGCTTATCCAGGTCCTCCCACTTCGCCTTTAGGTCATCCAGGGCTGCGTGTATGTCAGCCAGCAGTATCTTTGCTTCGAATCCAGCGCGTGAAAAGTCTAACAGTTTACCTATGGAGATTAAGTGTCCTATGTGAAGCGGTCCAGTGGTGGCCCTTCCTATATATATTGATGGCTTAGCTTTCTCGGCCAGAAGAGCTTTCATCTCCTCTTCAGTCACGATCTCTGCTGTTCCCCTCTTCACGATTTTAAACCTCTCTTCGGTATCCATACAAATATCTCCTCTTTGAAACCTTTTATATCTTTACAGCCTCCCGACTGGTTCTTTCTGTCTTACGGATGCTGCTGTCTTTGCTGATTTTGTTTTGCTTTGGTTCTTCGATATCCTTAAGCATGCTAAATGCAATTATTCTACCAGTATCAGTAAGCATCAATGGCGCACCTTTATTGTTTGAAGAGCCACAATTGATTAATCCTAAAGAATCCAATTTCCTTATTGTGTGCCACGCAGATGTCTTTGATATCCTCTCTCTTTCAGAGATAAACGACACAAAATTAGTCACGCAATCATCTCTACTGTCGATTAAGCTTAAAAGAATATTCTTTTGGCTTTTCTTTAGTGTTTTGCTTGAGAATCTTATGAGTGAATCTAGAAGGCTTAATTTACTGATACCGTAAGTGCTGCCTTGGAATCGCTCTGCGTGGTTCTACTATACCTTTGAGTGCCAAAGCAGCCCTACTTGAATTCTTAATGTTATTTGCTTTCATAGAATTTGTAAGAAACTCCATCATATATAAGCATTTTGTGCTAAATTTTTAGAATATTTGGTAGATAATACTTCTAAATTTGTCTGTACCTGAACACGATTTAGGTTTGGATTAGATATCTATGCAATCGGCCCTTTCACCGAGATATCAAATTAACTAATGCATCTCTAAGTTTATCTGGATCATGCTCATATGGCGAATCTTCCTTTATAAAATCACCTACGATAATATTTTGGCCGGAGATATCTGCATCGATGAAGCCTGAAAAGGAGGTGTACTTTCCTTTAATTGAGCCGACATTTAATTTTTTATTATTTACAATTAGATCATCTAAATGTATACCCCTCTTTTCAAATACCTTTATGAAATCCGATGCATTGTAACCTGTAGTTTCTGGTACGTGGCGCATTATATTTGTTACTAATATTGTTTTTCCCTTGAAATTTTTCATTGCGTCATAAAATCCATCAACCAACGTATTTGGAAGAATAGAAGCATATATATCCCCTGGGCCGAAGACTATATAATCTGCCTTTGAGATTGCGTTATATGCTTTAGGATTTATCTTAACATTGTGATCAAGGGATATATCCTCTATCCTTACATTTTCATCGTTTAAACTATCGATTGATGCTTCTCCGTTCAGCGTTCCTTTATTCGTTTTAATTACTAAATTTGCATCACACTTAATATCAGAAGTAATCGGAATAAAATCTATATTTTCGGGTGTTTCATATAATCTCTTTAAAATATCTAAGTAGTTTTCACCATATCTGTTTAAAGCTGATAGAAATATTAAATTACCGACACTATTTGCCACGTTTTCAAATTCTATTCTTTCTTCGCTTAACTCTTTGAGAATTTCGTTTTTCGAAACAGCAAGAATTCTATCTCTTAAATCCCCAATTGCATAAATTCCGTATTTCCTTCTTAAATAGCCTGTAGAACCGCCGGAATCGAACATTGTCACAATATTTTGTATTCTTATGTCTTTAACAGGCTCTAAGGCTTTCAAAGAACTTCTTGCTCCTGAGCCACCAACTATAACAATATTCTTCATAAATTCATCCACAATTAAATAATTCTCTACATTATTAAACTTTTCGCTGCTAGCGAGGCTTTTGAATAATTCAGTTACAGATTTTCCATGGGCTTTTAATAACACCGAAGTATCTCCGGACAAGCATGTCAAGGAGATACTGGCTTTTCTTTTTAATGTTTATATATAAACATTTTTTCATAGTAGTATGGACATCAAAGAGGGACAGTCGTTTCCGGATTTTACATTAAAGTCTGACAGTGGCGAGGAAGTTTCGCTCTCAGACCTAAAAGGCAAGACGAGCATAATATACTTCTATCCAAAGGACGACACGCCTGGATGCACAAAAGAAGCCTGTAGCTTCAGAGACAACATAAACTCATTCCAATCAATAGGAGTGCCAGTATTTGGAGTCAGTGTTGACAGCGTCGAATCACATAAGAAATTCAAGGAAAAATATTCCCTGCCGTTTACACTGTTGAGCGACTCTGATAAGAAGCTGGTTACCAAATTGAAAATAAAATCTCTGATAGGTTTTGCGTCTCGTGTTACATTCATACTAGACAAAGACGGGAAAGTACTTAAGATATACCCCAAGGTGTCTCCGGACAAACACGCAGAAGAGATACTGGCTTTTCTCAGGGAAAATAAATAGTAAGTTCTACAAAGAAAGAGAGTTGGTGATCCTTCGATTATCAAGAGATAGGCCGCGACTGGGATTCGGACCCAGGCCAAGAGGGCCACAGCCTCTTGTTCTACCAGGCTAAACTATCGCGGCCACCAAAGACAGAAGAAATTCAAAGGATTTAACTTTTGCTTT
>JADFAP010000033.1 GCA_015121965.1 Candidatus Acidifodinimicrobium mancum | reverse complement strand
AAGCTGTAGGTAAAGCGAACAATTCTATCATCTACTACGGCACAGAGATATATCTTTCCCAGCAGAAGGATTTCAGCCAGCTTAAATCATTTTCAGATACAGAATGCAGACGATTCATGGATTGGTCTAAGGCAACGAAAGAGAATGTGGATAGATTTAAGAAACTCTTCTCATAGACTAAAATTTATAATATCCCTTCAATCCAATAGAGAAAATATTGACTCCAATAGATTCCTTCTCCAAAAGATTTATAATGCAATAGTTTTTAAATTTAAAATGCAGCTGAAAGGGGGCTTCTAAGTCTGTAAACTATCGGTAATTCCATAATCAACCTTAATTATATATATGTATAATTATCGTCAATTCTGTTTAAACTTAACTGAAAGAAGGATAGTTACAAAAAATAGGTTATATAAACTGCCCTACTAATTTAAATAGAAACGATTTCATATACTTTTTATGGAGAGAAAAATTGAACAGATCATAGAATCTTTGACAAAGATGGCTTTGAATAGAAATCAGATACTGATACTTAGAGAGATAGAGGGCAGTCCCTGGCAAATCGGCTTATAGTATTCTTAAGACAATCGAAGAAAAACACGGCATAAGTGAGTCTACCTTGAAGTTAAATGCAAGGATTCTTAGAGGTATCGGCTTGATAGACTTTGGGAAAGGCATGGGCGCAAAGCTTACGATGGGCGGGAAGTTGGTTCTTTCCGCGATAAAAAACGAAATGGAGGCAAAAAATGGAAAATGAAGGGGGACCGCACAGAATAAACAAATTTGATAGGGAGATCTATCGGTGGCAACGAAACCTTCAAGCTTAAAAGCGAGGATCCGGTCAAACTGGGCAAGGAAAAACTCGATGAAATCGTGGATTTCACAATCAAAACCTTCAAAAGCGGCATGACTGCGGCAGAAGCCGTTGACCATATAAAAGGCAATGACCTTTTCCTATTGCTGTACAAAGATGAAAAGCCAATTGGTTTCGCAGGCTCGAAATATCTCTATTCAAAGGGAAACATCTATATTTACGCTTATCTATCGGCTGCCGTGGTTTCAACAGAGTTTCAAGGACTTGGATTATATAGCGAACTTGTGAAAAGCAGGATAGATGAGGCGTTAGCCCTTGGCCCGAGAATGATTACGACGAGGACGCAGAACCCCCTGGTTGAGTTCACAATAAAGAAAGACCTTGATGCGCGGGTAGGCAGAGGTGAAATAGGCGGGTATTCACTGACTACATCCCTGCTTCCGGGTGTATTCGGACGCAGGCTCACAGAGAATTTCAAGGGGTGCCAAGATGAGGCAATAAATGAAAAATACCGTCAACTTGATCTTGGCAGGGGCGACGGGTACTACCTGACATTCAGTTTGACATTGGATACGGGGAATTACCTCCTCCCGGTGAAGGGCATATGGTAATAGATTTCCACACCCACTCGGGTGCAAGTTTTGATAAGTCGAGCTTAAAGGAGATAAGAGAGAAGATAGGGCGGAATGGTGTCAAAAAGGCAGTTATATTTCCAAGCACCCAGGAATCCTACCAGAAACTGATGCAGAAAAACCTTGAAAATCTGGAAAATTCAGGCGATTTCTTTATTCCTTTCTTAAGGTTTGACCCTAGGAGGATAGGATACGAAGAGCTGGAGAGTCTACAGAAAAGATTCTATGGCTTTAAGCTACACCCGCGCGGGGAGAATTTCGATCCACTTGACAAAAGTCTTGCAAGAATATTTGAGGTCATTGAAAAGACAAGCAAGCCGGTTATCATACACTCAAGGAAGGAAAACAACCAGAATACCGATCCGGATAGGATAATCGAGCTTGCAAATCTTTACCCGAAAATAAACTTTGTGTTTGCTCATTTTGCGAATGATTCGGATGCTTTCTTCTCAAGGCTTAGGAAGCTTGAAAATGCGTATGTTGATACATCTATCGTGTCGTCTCCGTTCATCATAGAAAGGCGAGTTAGGGAGATCACATCCAAAAGAATAATATTCGGTTCAGATCACCCGTTCTCTGACCAGGAGATAGAGCTTTTAAAGGTAAAAAAAGCGAACATTTCAAAGGAAGAGAAGGAAGACATACTTTACAAAAACGCAGAAAAGCTCATTAAATCATCTCTACTTTGATCAAGATGTATAGTTTCGAATTCATATTAAATATAAATTACTTATTATAAAGTAGATAAAGCTTTAAATATTAGCTATATTCATATATTACTCCATGGAGAACAAAGATTACGGTGATGTAGCTAAGAAAACTGCGGATAAAGCGAAGGGAATCTACAATTTAATTACCAGCCATTTTATATTTACAAACGTAAATGACAAGGACATAAATGGAAGCGAATACGTTTCTGGCGTATTAATTCCCATTCTTACCGGGATAGTTGGCGGCAAACAGTTAATATTTGGCAATCCTGGAAATGGAAAAACGACAACTGCGGAGTTAGTTTCTTCTTTGCTTTATGGTTTTCCGCTGGATGCAATCATATCCAGCGCTGAGCTTCACGGCCACCCAGAGATAACCGCGGAGGATATTTTTGGATCACTCAGCCTTCCAAACCTGAAGAATATGAATTGGAGTTCATTTGCTCAGTTTCCATACGTTAAAATAGTAGATGAGATTAACAGGCTTAGCGGAAAGCAGCAGGACATGCTCCTAAATCTAGCTGACAGAGGTGTGTCAAAGTATCTCAACAACACCTTAATCACCTCAAAAAGCACGCTTTATGCCACGGCGAATTATGAAGATTCAGGCAATACGGAACTGATACCGCCGTTAAGAGATAGATTTGATGTTAGCACAGAGATGCACCAACTCGGGCCATTGGAGAGAACGCTGCTTGTGGACAACAAGCAAGATTCATCAATTCTAGAGGATAAAGAGATCTCTGATGAAATTAAGGTCATTCTCTCCGAAAATTCGCCTTACGAAAACAAGCTAAAAAAATTAGAGGGCATACCAGAGAGATTTAATGAAAATTTAAAGGACAAATTTGACAAAGAGCGGGGTATAAAACTGGATGAAAATTTAAAGGACAAATTTGACAAGCTAGGTATAAAACTGGATGATATTGTAATAAGCCGCGATGAATTAAACAAAACAAGGAGCTACATAAATGATATTCCATTTTCTGAAGATGCAAACGCGTATTTGGTGGTGATTCATTCCGAACTTGCTAAACCAGACGGAACTGAAAGGATCCCGGGTGATAGAAACATAGATCAAAATGAGCATTATGCAAAGACAGAATACGCTTTCAATAAAATTTATAATGATGTTTCAAATAGGTTTACGCAGTCGCTGTTAAATTATTCAAAGGCATATGCGTGGTTTGAAGGAAAAGAGGAAGTGGAACCTGTGCACATGTCTGTAGTATTGCCGTATGTGCTCGCCCACAGGGTTAATTTTGCGAATTCATTAAGGGTCGACCGACGCAGGATGTCTAATTTAGAAGCTGCAAAATTAATAAGTGGTGGTATATCGGAAAGATATGACGTGAATCCCGACGTATTTAGAAGTGCATACGATCTTTTCACGTCTAATATTAGAGCCGACTTAAAAGAAAAAGATATAGACGATGTTATTAAAAGGCTTGATTCGCTCCCCATTTCTGATCATCCATTTGTGCTACAATTAAAGCAATACCTAAAGTTATACACACAGAGAAATTGAGGGTCTATGGACTTAGAAGACCTAATTAAAAAAATAGGTATAAAATCTAGTACTAAGATAAATGAAGCTTTGGATATATATATTAAGGATTCGCAAAATAAGGCGAGGTTAGAAATCTTATTATCAGAGTTTTTAAGGATTACAAGTGATAAATCTGCTCATACTTTTACACAGCTGGCATCTCATAAAGAAATTGGAAGCTACTATAATTACTTAGATAAAAATATAAACAATTTTGATTTTGATCTAGCTGGTGTAACTCAATTAACTGGTAATGCGCAGTTATATAAGATTATAGGAAGCGATGAAAATACGAACTCAAAATTCGGTCTATTCTCATCCACTTTGATAAATAAGAATATAAAAGGAGGAGAAAAAGTGCAAATAATCACATTGATACCTCTACATTTCCTGTTCTATAAACTGAAAGACGCTGAAGCTTACGTAAATATAGCAGGTGAGTATCTTGGATATAAATCAAAGAACAGTAAGATATACGCTGATGAAGTTGGAGGAAATGCTGGATATAATATGCAAAACTGTGAATTACATGTAAAGAAAGCGGGAGACGT
Organism: Candidatus Acidifodinimicrobium mancum; assembly: GCA_015121965.1. Classification (GTDB taxonomy): domain Archaea; phylum Nanobdellota; class Nanobdellia; order Parvarchaeales; family Parvarchaeaceae; genus Acidifodinimicrobium; species Acidifodinimicrobium mancum. The sequence goes on along the minus strand of JADFAP010000033.1, from coordinate 12,288 downwards.
GCTCGTGGATGGATCAAAGAACAGTAAGATATACGCTGAGGAAGCTGGAGATTTTGTAGGGGATAGCATAGATAGCTGTGAATTACACGTAAAGAAAGCTGGTGATTATATTGGATATAAATCAAAGAACAGCAGGATATATGCTGAGGAAGCTGGAGATTATGCTGGCAGCTATATGCGGGACTGTGAATTACATGTAAAGAAAGCTGGTAATTTTCTTGGATCTGGTGCAAATAACAGCAAGATATACGCTGAGGAAGCAGGGATCAACGCGGGGTATAATATGAAAAATTCTGAGTTATTTATTTATAAATTAGATGGATATCTTGCTGATAGTTGCTTTAGAAGAAACAATGAGGTTTATCTAGGCAAGGAAAGCTATAATAAGTTTATACAAAACTATCCTAAATACATCAATAAGGTTAAACTATGGGAGAAGCAAAAGTAAATCGCAGACGTTTGTTTAGGAGGTTCGTGTGAATCTAAGTGACCTTATAAACAGGATAAGTATAAAGCCAAAAGAAAAAAACGAAGCTTTTGATACTTATATTGAGAATTCTCAGAATAGGGCGAAGTTAGAAACGCTATTATCAGAGTTTTTAAGGATTATGGGCGATAAATCTACCTCCATTTTTTGGGGGCTATTGACGCGTGAAAATTTGGAAGGCTACTATAATTACTTAGATAAAAATATAAATAATTTTGATTTTGATCTGCCTGATGTAATTTCATTGACTAACAATGCGCAGTTATATAAGATTATAAGGAGTGATTACACAGAGAATTCAAAATTCGGTCTATTCTCATCCACTTTGATAAACAAGAAGATAAAGAAAAATGAGAAAGTACAAATAATCACATCAATACCTATACATTGTCTGTTCTATAAAATGAAAGACACTGAAGCTCATGTCAATATAGCCGGTGATTATCTTGGATATTTTGCAGAAAGGAGTAAAATACAAGCCGATGAAGTTAGAGATGATGCTGGGAAGGACATGGAGAGCTGTAATTTGCATGTAAAGAAATCTCGTAGCCGACTTGGATATTATGCAAAGAACAGCAAGATATACGCTGAGGAAGCTGGAGATTATGCGGGAGATGGCATAGATAGCTGTGAATTACATGTAAAGAAAGCAGAGAACTGGCTTGGATATGAAGCAAAGAACAGTGAGATATATGTTAAGGAAGCAGGGCACTGGCTTGGACAGGGAGCAAAGAACAGTAAGATATACGCTGATAAAGCTGGATACGAAGCTGGGTATAATATGAAAAACTCCGAATTATTTATTTATAAATTAAATGGAAACCTTGCTGATAGTTGCTTTGAAGGAAACAATGAGGTTTATCTAGGCAAGGAAAGCTATAAGAAGTTCATACAAAACTATCCTAAATACATTAATAAGGTTAAACTATGGGAGAAGCAAAAGCAAAACGTAGACGTTTTTTCAGGAGACTATTATGGATCTAAGTGACCTTATAAAGAGGATAGGTATAAAATCTAGTACTAAAAGAAACGAAGCTTTGAATACTTATATTGAGAATTCTGACAAAAAGAGAGAGAAATTAGAAATGTTATTATCAGAGTTTTTAAGGATTACAAGCGATAAATCTGCTCCTGATTTAAAGCGGTCGGGGTGGGTTGAGAACTACTACAATTACATATATAATAACATAAATAATTTTGATTTTAACATATTCGATGTAAATCAATTAACTAGCAATGTGCAGCCATATATAAAAGATGATCCTAGCAATAATTCAAAATTCGGTCTATTCTTATCCGCTTTGAAAGATGATCCTAGCAATAATTCAAAATTCGGTCTATTCTTATCCGCTTTGATAAATAAGAATATAAAGGGAGGGGAAAAAATACAAATAATCACATCGATACCTATACATTATCTATTCTATAAGTTGGAAAATCCCGAAGCCTATGTAAATATAGCTGGTGCGGGGCTTGGACTGTTCGCAGATAACAGTAAGATATACGCTGATAAAGCTGGAGATGATGCTGGATATAATATGCAAAACTGTGAATTACATGTAAAGAAAGCGGGCGACTGGCTTGGATCTGGTGCAATTAACAGTACGATATACGCTTATGAAGTTGAAGATTATGCTGGCTACAATATTCAAAGCTGTGAATTACATGTAAAGAAAGCTGGTAACCGGCTTGGAGCTGATGCAAAGAACAGCAAGGTATACGCCGATGAAGCAGGGATTAACGCGGGGTCTAATATGAAAAACTCTGAGCTATTTATTTATAAATTAAATGGAAACCTTGCTGATAGTTGCTTTGAAGGAAACAATGAGATTTATTTGGGTGAGGAAAGCTATAAGAAGCTCATACAAGACTATCCTAAATACATTAATAAGGTTAAACTATGGGAGAAAACAACTTAGAAACTGCGTTAGACGAAGTCTGGAAGGAGAAGACAAGTAAACGTCTTATTCCATTGAGGAAGCCGACTCTTAATAATTCCTGGCAAGGAGCAGCAACAGGTGAAACGGCGTATATAGATCTTTTTTCAAAGGATATTAAGATAAGCTCAAGCTTCATAAATGAACTTAAGGAGAATGGTGTAAACTACAGAAATAGTTTGGATGGAATAATAGAGCATGAGATAGGTCACTACTTCGTCATGCCCCACAGCTTAACTGTCGAATTACTAGAGATAGCAGCATTAAAAGATATGGCAGACCCTAAAAATGAGGGGGGTATTAAGAAGAGAGACGCAATAATAAATTACTTCAATGATATTGCGGTAAACTTGAATATTATAATGCATGGAAATGACGTGTCCAATAACTTGGGTTTGGTGTACAAGAACATGGACGACGAAGGCAGCAAAATAGGAAAACTGCTAAGGGCGTACTATCACTCTTTTGCGAAAAACATTGACTTTGGCGCTGATTTAAAGGAGCTAGATGATTCTTTAAAGGAGAAGTTTATTGCGCTTGGATCCCTAGATTTCAACCCCAAGGATAAAGCGGCTATAATCTCAAATCTTTCGGCGTTTAGACGCGTGATTGAGGACTTAGTTAAGGGCGAACATAGGGCTTGTATGTTTGATAGAGACCGGACGTCGATAGATAAGGCCAGCGAAGAGGAAAAGAAAAAGGCACTGAGAGAACTTGCGGACATACTAGATCCTGAAGACTATAAGTATGTATATGGGATTTTAAACGACAAAAAAGGGGATGATTATTCACACGATAAAGAATACACGGATGGCAAAAAGGCAGATCCTGCCATCATAGAATACTATAGAAGTAAAGCCCTGCAGTATCCGATACAAGTTCTAGAGGTTCCATTAACAAACGAGGAAACACAAAAAGTAAGCCTCTCCGAATGGAACCCTTCCGACGGTGCCAGAAATATGAATCCATTAAGATCTGGAGGCAGAATAATTCCGGGAGTAACAAAGAAATGGATAAATGATAAATATTATACCTACGGCCAAAAAATGAAGATACCGGACTGTATCATTGTCATAGATTCTTCTGGAAGCATGGATAGGATTTCAAGTGGCAACTCATACGCAGCAATTGCGGCTGTTTCGGCGGCTATACAGTATATGAACAACGGTTCTAAGGTGGATGTAGTGAATTTCAGCACGATAACGAAGGCCACAAAATATGAAACTCAAGACGGTGTTTTGGAAGCTATCTTAGAAGATCAGCAACAGAGTACAAATTTCCCCTATAGGGAAGTACAGAAGTTGATGTACGAAGGAAATAAAGATTTGATCGTGATAACAGACGGCCTGGTGGACTATAACCATCTAACCAATTTTCTTGATATGGTGGATGAAAACGGGAAAAACAATAGAAATTCATTCATTTATATTAGAAAAGATGATCCAAGCAACTATAACTATGATAATTTCAGGGACAGGTACAAGCATATAAGATTTCACATTGTAAAAGATGAGAGAGACATACCTAATTTAGTACTTGGAGACACTCGCTATGAATTTAAATGACCTTATAAAGAAGATAGGTATAAAACCAACTAATAAGAGAAATGAAGCTTTGGATACTTATATTGAGAATTCTCAAAATAGAGCGGGGTTAGAAACTATGTTATCTGAGTTTTCAAGGATAATAAACGACAAATCTACACCTAAACTTAGAAGAGGAGAAGACGAAAAAGATAGATACGACATTTACTATAACTATATTTATGAAAATCTAAATATAGATTATACTCTAGATGATATTGATAGATTCGCAAATCATCCCTTACACTATACAAAAAATTACAGAGAAGAACTAGGACTTTTCATATCAGCAGCTATTAACAAAGTTGTAAAGAAAGGAGAGAAAGTTCGAATAACCACACTAATACCCCTAGACTATTTATTCTATGGACTGAAAGATACCGAAGCCTATGCAAATATAGCTGGCATTTATTTTGGACTTGGCGCACGGAATAGTAAGATATATGCTGAGGAAGTTGGAGGAATGGCTGGTAAATATATAGAAAATTCTGAATTGCATGTAAAGAAAGCCACCTATCTTCTTGGAGAAGGCGCATATAACAGTAAGATATATGCCGATAAAGCAGACAGTAATGCGGGTTATGATATTAAAAATTCTGAACTACATGTAAAGGAAACTAGTGGAAGGCTTGGGGTGGGGGCGATTAACAGTAAGATCTATGCCGATAAAGCCGGCAGTGATGCCGGAAAAGCTATGAAAAATTCCGAACTATGGATATATGAACTAGATGGAGATTTGCAAAACATCCGCGCTATTAAAAAGACTAATAAGATCTACATTGGTAAAGAGAGTTATAAGCGACATTATATAAGATATAAATTAAGTGGGATAAAAGTATGGAAGAAACAAGATTAAATTTAGAATATCCGATTTATAGATTGTTATGGACCTAAGTGACCTTATAAAGAGGATAGGTATAAAACCTACTAATAAGAGAAATGGAGCCTTGGATACTTATATTGAGAATTCTGACAAAAAGAGAGAGAAATTAGAAATCTTATTATCAGAATTTCAGAGGGTTACAAGTGATGAATCTGCTCCCACTTTTGGAGGGCTATGGTCGGGTGAACAAGTTAAAGGTTACTATAACTACTTAGATAAAAATATAAACAATTTTGATTTTGATCTAGCTGATGTAGTTAAATTAACTGGTAATGAGCAGTTATATAAGATTATAGGAAGCGATGACAATAAGAACGTAAAATTCGGTCCGTTCTTATCCGCTTTGATAAATAAGAATATAAAGGAAGGGAATAAAGTACAACTAATCACATCGATACCTATAAATTACCTATTCTATAAACTGGAAAACGCTGAAGCTTATGTAAATATAGCTGGGAAATGGCTTGGATCTGATGCAAAGAACAGCAAGATATACGCTGATAAAGTCGGATTTGCTGCCGGTCTAAATATTGAAAGATGCGAATTACATGTAAAGAGAGCTGGGAACTGGCTTGGATGTGATGCAAAGAACAGCAAGATATACGCTGAGGAAGCTGGAAATTTGGCTGGCAGCTATATGCGGGACTGTGAATTACATGTAAAGAAAGCTGGTGATTATCTTGGATGTGATGCAAAGAACAGCAAGATATACGCTGAGGAAGCTGGAAATTTGGCTGGAGACGGTATGAAAAATTCTAAGTTATTTATTTATAAATTAGATGGAAAACTTGCTGATAGTTGCTTTGAAGGAAACAATGAGATTTACTTGGGTGAGAAAAGCTATAATGAGTTCATACAAAACTATCCTAAATACATCAATAAGGTTAAACTATGGGAGAAGCAAAACTAACTTTTAGCCGTCGTTTAGGAGACTATTATGGATCTAAATGACCTTATAAAGAGGATAGGTATAAAACCGACTAATAAGAGAAATGAAGCTTTGGATACTTATATTGAGAATTCTGACAAAAAGAGAGAGAAATTGGAAACATTATTATCAGAGTTTTTAAGGATTAAAAGCGATGAATCTGCCCCCACTTTTTGGGGGGCCTGGTGGTGGGGTGCAGGAGCTGAAGACTACTATAATTACTTAGATAAAAATATAAATAATTTTGATCTAGCTGATGTAACTCAATTAACTGGTAATGAGCAGTTATATAAGATTGCGAAGGGTGATCACAAAGAGAATTCAAAATTCGGTCTATTCTTATCTGCTTTGATAAATGAGAATATAAAGGAAGGCGAGAGAGTACAAATAATCACATCTATACCTATACATTGTCTATTCTATAAACTGGAAAACCCCGAAGCTTACGTAAATATAGCTGGTGATTTTCTTGGATATTTGGCAAAAAGGAGTAAAATACAAGCCGATGAAGTTAGAGATGATGCTGGGAAGAACATAGAGAGCTGTGAATTACACGTAAAGAAAGCTGGTGTTTTTCTTGGGCACGGGGCAAAGAACAGCAAGATATACGCTGATGAAGTTGGAGATTTTGCAGGGAATGGCATAGATAGCTGTGAATTACACGTAAAGAAAGCTGGGAACTGGCTTGGATACGGTGCAGAGAATAGTAAGATATACGCTGAGGAAGCCGGAAATTTGGCTGGGTATGATATGAAAAACTCTAAGTTATTTATCTATAAATTAAATGGAAACCTTGCTGATAGTTGCTTTGAAGGGAACAATGAGATTTATCTAGGCGAGGAAAGCTATAAGGAGTTCATACAAGGCTATCCTAAAGACATTAATAAGGTTAAACTATGGGAGAAGCAAAACTAACTTTTAACCGTCGTTTAGGAGGTTCGTGTGGACCTAAATGACCTTATAAACAGGGTAGGTATAAAGCCGACTAATAAGAGAAATGGAGCTTTGGATACTTATATTGAGGATTCTAATCAAAAGAGAGAGAAGTTAGAAACGTTATTATCAGAATTTTTAAGAATTACAAGTGATAAATCTGCTCCTGTTTTAATTGCGGGGGCAGGTATTCCTGTTTCAATTGCAGGGCGGGTTGATTACTCTATTGAGTACTTTGATGAGTACTACAGCTATATATATAAAAATATAAACAATCTTGATTTTAACATACCTGATGTAGCTCAATTAACTGGTAATGAGAAGTTATATAATATAGGAAGCAATGACAAAACGAATTTAAAATTCGGTCTATTCTTATCCGCTTTGATAAATAAGAATATAAAGAGAGGGGAGAAAATACAAATAATCACATCGATACCCATACATTGTCTATTCTATAAGCTGGGAGATGCTGAAGCCTACGTAAATATAGCCGGTGATTATCTTGGATATGAGTCAAAGAATAGCAAGGTATACACTGATGAAGTTGGAGAAAATGCTGGCAGCTTTATGAAAGGATGTGAATTATATGTAAAGAAAGCTGGTAGTGACCTTGGATCTGATGCAAAGAACAGCAAGATATACGCTGAGGAAGCTAGAAATGATGCCGGATATAATATGCAAAACTGTGAATTGCATGTAAAGAAAGCGGGATACAGGCTTGGGGATGGGGCAAAGAACAGCAAGATATACGCTGAGGAAGCTGAAGATTATACTGGTTTTCGTATAAGAGACTGTGAATTACACGTAAAGAAAGCCAGTATCTCTCTTGGATTTTATGCAAAGAACAGCAAGATATACGCCGATAAAGCTGGAGATTATGCTGGCAACTCTATGCGGGACGGTGAATTACATATAAAGAAAGCGGGCGACTGGCTTGGACATGATGCAAAGAACAGTAAGATATACGCCGATGAAGCAGGGATTGACGCAGGGGTGAATATGGAAAATTCTCAATTATTTGTTTATAATGGAAATCTTGATGACAGTTGCCTTAGAGGAAACAATAAAATTTATTTAGGTGGAGAAAGCTATAAGGAGTTCATACAAAACTATCCTAAATACATTAATAAGGTTAAACTATGGGAGAAAAAGAGTTAGGAATCCGCATTAAACTAGCTTTTGAAATAGAAGAGAAATAAACATCTAATGTTTTTAAGTAAGCTTCTTTTGATTCAATTCGTGCTACTGTTTCAATATTGTAATTAAATCCCAAACGGAGGATCTAGTGTTTTGTGATTCTTATATTAACCTTTCCGTTTCTCCCTGCATCTAGAACCGCTTCTCCACCTATGGGAAGCGTAACCCTTGGGGAGGCATGTCCAAAATTTACATCTGCAACCACCGGAATACCATCTAGTTCCTTCTTCGTCTTGATTATTTTAGTTAATTTCTCCTCCGATACATTTGACTCCTTCTGAAACCTACCTATCATTAATCCTTTTACGCTTTCGAACCCAGGTTGATGTATGAGGGATTGAAGATCTCTGTCGAAAGTTGCCGCATCTGATTGATAGTCATCTTCTACGAACAGGATCGAATCTTTTATATTTGGCATGTACTCTGTCCCCTGCAAAAGATTAAATGTGCATAGATTCCCGCCGACAAGTTTTCCCTCTGCTTTACCTTCATTTATTACAAGATATCCCCCTCTTTTTTCAGGAGAAGAATCGTACCTATCATAAAAATACCCGCTTGGTTTCAGTTCAAATGGTTTTTCTTCCATAAGGCATCTCCGGAAATAATCTATAGTGTATTGATTTTCTTTTCCCCCTCCGAAATCAATCAGATGCGGGCCATAATATGTAACCAATCCCGTTTTCGCGTATATAGAATCAGACACTGCGGTTATATCTGAATATCCACACAGAATTTTAGGGTTATTTCTTATTATTTTGTAGTCTAAGTATTCCAGAAGCTGGTTGGAATTGAAGCCCCCTATGACAGTAATAACCGCTTTTACATTTTTATCTAGGAATGCTGCGTGTAAATCTTCTACTCTGGATGCGATCGAAGAAGAATTAAACTCGTCTATCTCGTATATGTGCTTGCCATAAGAAATCTTAAAGCCAAGATCTGTAAGCTTCTTAACAGCCGGCTCAAAGTATTTGCTTATCCATTGAATGGAAGCGCTTCTTGCCGGGGTTATTATCCTGATTTCATCCCACTCCCTCAATTTCTCTGGTATTACTTGTTTTCTCATATACCGAGATTTAATTCTTATTACTATTAATATATTCATTTAGATTATAAGGAATTACAGTAGTAAGTGGGTCTTTCTTTCGTTAGGTGATCTCCTTTTCCTTCATCTTCGTCCCGGCGATTCTTGTATGGCTCAGAATGGCGGAATAGAATTAACCAAATGCATTTGTCGTCTTTAGATCGAGAGAAACCTATCACCCTTGAGAAGTCCTCTTGCGGCTATGAATATTCTGTAATAATATGGGTCAACCCGGGGGACAAAGCTCGTTGTCTTCACTTCCATTGAAACGTCTCTCCAAATGCCATCGTTATTATTCCATTCTATACCTTTAGCAGTTGCACTCTTCTTTAGCCCACTGAACAGGTCTAGTCCCTCTTTAATGTTAATTTCAACCAAGCCTTCGACCTCATCTGTATTGGGTTTGTAGTCACTGGCTCTTGTGTCTTTTCTGTAAAGAAAAACATCACAAAACTCGTGATTCAGAATCGTCGATGTTTTAGCGATATCAAACTTTATACCCAGAGGAACGAGATCCTCAATTCGTATATTGATGCCTAGCTCCTCAGCGACCTCCCGTATTCCCCCCTCTGACAGAGTCTCTCCTGCCCGGTAGTGGCCAGCTGCGGTAACGTCTAGATAATCTGGAAAGAGCGTCTTATTATGCCCCTTTTTCTGAAATAGCACGGATCCATCATCCAACCCAGATACAATCCAACAATGGAATGCCCGGTGCCAGGCCCCGTTTTTGTGTGCTTCGTTCCTATCGGCTACACCGATCTTGGTCAGGTTTTCATCATATATATCAATCAATTCTTTAGGATCCGACATCCTTGTTTGCCCCCTAAGATTCATCTTCTTTTGTTTCTTTTTTATCTTTAGCTTTGTTGGGTACACCCTTTGAATTGCCCTTGTCAAACAACTCCTTTATCCCTTCTACGCCCACCGGAGTGGGTATACTGAACCCTTTGCTATCGGTTGGTATAAATATCATTAAGTTCTTTCCGCTCAAGCTTATTTCATACATCATATTAAGCGATCTAAGCTGCATCGCAAACAGGTCCTTCTTGTATTTTGAGCTTGCCTCTATGATCTTATCAGCGGCGAGCGATTCGCTTTCTGCTAGCTTCACTCTGGCTTGTTTTTCCCTATCCGCAACGGCAACTCTTGCCATTGCATCCTGCAGGTCCGGAGGTATGCTTACATCCCTTATCTCTACGGATATTGCTTCTATACCCCAATCTGCAACCCTATCTTGTATCAGATCCTTTACATCCTTGCCTATCACATCCCTGCCGGCCAGCATCTCCGACAGCTCCGTCTTGCCTATTATATCCCTCAAGGCAGTCTGTGCAGCCAGCTGAACGGAATCTCTGTAAATCTGCACGTTCAAAACCGCATTTTCTGGGTTTAGAACCTTCCAGAAAAGGAGAGCGTCTACATCAACAGGAACATTATCCTTGGTAAGCGTCTTCTCCGCCTTAAAAATCGTGTTTATCACCCTTAAATCCAAGGTAAGAGGGGTTGTCTGCACAAAGGGTATTATTATGTGTATGCCCGGTCCCATTATACCTACGTATTTTCCGAATGAAAGGACTGCTTTCCTGTTCCACTGATTGACCACGCGTATAGCAGCTGCTAAAAATATAAGGAAGAGCAGCACGCCAATGCCTACTCCGGCATAAAAGTTAAAGATAGAAACCGCATAGCCTACGACTGCAGGGATAAGGATCACAAAAACTATACCCAGTGCATCCCCATTAAAACTTTTCATCTCCGCGGCCATGCTTATTGAACAAAGGCTGAAGTTAAATAGTTTTAATGGCCTTTAAAATGAAAGCATTAAACAGCGCATGAATGAACTAAGAAGCCTTAAATCTTGCCGCAATATCCTTGTATTATGACTGAAAAGACACACAGAAATTATAATCGTAGAGGATTATTTTCATACCTCCGATTTTTCAATTTCAGCCTACTCTTCTCTGTATTGTATATAATTTTCAACTGGGCATACGTTTCCTTGTACGGGGTAATCCAAAATAGCTTTTTGATCTTTACAACGAGTCCTTTTAGTGCGTTGGAGGACTTTTCTACTTCTTATGGTAGTTTTTGGGCAGGCTTTTTGCTAAACTTCTTGCCTATTTTCGTGATGTTAGCGATAATGAGCTACATTTACACTAAAAACAACGGATTAAACAGATTTCTAAAGCCTTCCGATGTTTTCTGTACAGGCGTAGCATCCTCGTACCTGACTTCGGCCGTATACTGGCTTGCCTTCAAGACCCCCTCCCGTGGAACGTCGATAATCGCCATAACTTTGCTTATCTATTTCCTTATCTATGCGATCACGTTTGATTTTGAAGGTTTATTCAGCAAAAAAGCTAAGAAGAAATACAGCGAAAGAGAACGGGGAGGATTAGCTTATGTTACGAGGTTTCTATTTATATTAGCCATTATTTTGGCGTTTATCTCAGCATATAACTTCTTGCTACTGCCACATGCAATAGGCCTGCTGATATCATTCGCTATAGTTGCATCCATCATACTTTTGCGTGAAAACTATAAATTTTTGATTAGAAACTTTAGAATTGAATAGATCAGATAAAGGTATAAAAACAATACATTATAATATTATATATGATATATGCTAAGCAAATAACATTTTTTCTTGCTTTCAGCATCGCAGTAATCGCATTGGTCTCGACTGCATTATCTTTCGTTGTAGGCGTTTCTGGGTCAACGCAGAGTATTGGTGCCAGCCATGCAGTATCTACTTTTTCTTCATCTTCGCTTTCTATCAATCTCCAGTCAATTAATAATTCTACCGTAGTTGTAAACGGATACGTGAGCGGGGCAAATTATCTTGTATGGAACTGGGGGGATGGTAAAACCACCATCGGCTTCTTCCCGCAGACGCATACCTATTCCAAAACGGGCTCATACAACATTACAGTCAGTGCTTACAACAATGAGAGTTGTACGCCTTATGCAACGAGCTCGATTACAGTCAACATATCTAAACTGAGTACGGTCCTCCCAGGAAACAAAAGTGGAGTTTCGTATCCTTTTTCAGTTCATTACTCGCCCTATCAAACGGTTCCAGCAAACGGAACCAAGAATTTATTTTTTAGCACCGAAAGCTACCCTTCCGGGCTGAGTTTCGGCGTTTATAACGGAAGTGCCTTAATCACAGTCTCACAGAATGGCAAGACCTTGTACAATTCTACTCTTAACGGCGGCCCATTCAATTATGTAGTTATAAAAGGAGGATCCAGTT
>JADFAP010000024.1:13590-17070 GCA_015121965.1 Candidatus Acidifodinimicrobium mancum | reverse complement strand
GCTACTCCTCAGACAGTAGAGAATGACATCGCTACCTCGAATGTAGATCTGAGTAATTTCAGCGTGTTAGTAGTGGACGAAGCACACCATTCAATAGGTAACTATTCATACGTGAACGTTGCAAAGGCTTTCTACAAGGTCTCTAAGTTTCCGAACCTGCTTGCACTGACTGCGTCTCCGGCATCAGACATGATGAAGATACGGGCGATATGTAGGAATTTAGGTATATCCAATATAGAGATGAGGAGTGAAATTGATGAGGATGTTTCAAAGTATGTTAAGTCAAAGCTAATCGAGGAGGTAAGGATAACTCTTCCGGCAGAAATTTTAGATCTGCTTGCGAAGGTTAAGGGTCTGATAGACCAGAATATACTATCGTTGAAAGAAGTCGGGATACTTAAGGATGTGGCTGCAAGCAAGATAAGTAGGAGGCTGATCCTACAGCTACAGAGTGAATTCAGGAGAAAGATGGCGTCAGGCGACAGGAAATTCTACGTCATAAGGGGTGTCATAATAACTTCGAAACTACTGAAGCTGTATCATGGTTATGACCTGCTTGCAATTGAGAGTTTGGAGGCATTCAGGAATTTCATGGAGAGAATAGAAGAAGGAAAGGCAAAGTCTGACAAGGAAATCGCCAAGATGGAAGAAACAAAGTACATAATAGAAAGTGCGGACGCCTTGCTTGAAAGAGGGATAGAAACACCAAAGCTGGCTGAAGTCGTGCGCATATTGAGGGAGAAGATGGACAAAAACAAAAGGTGCATCATCTTTACCCAATACAGGGATACAGTAGATATAATATTCAAACATTTGAAGCAGATAGAGGGGGTCTCTCCTATAAGGTTCATAGGCCAGGGCAACGGCGGTCTCTCGCAGAAGGAGCAAGTGGAAATAATAAGAGACTTTGAATCAGGGGTCTATAATGTGCTTATAGCGACGAGCGTCGCAGAGGAGGGAATATCGATAAAAGACGTGGACGTGGCGATATTCTATGAGGCAGTCCCAAGCGCAATAAGGTCAATTCAAAGGCGGGGCAGGGTTGGCAGATTCAATGCCGGCGTGGTATACATACTTATAACAGCTGGAACGAATGATGAAGGTTACTATTGGGTTTCAAAGAGGAGAGAAAAGGCGATGAGGAAACTGGTCAGTGACTTCAAGGAAGACAAAAACATAATAATCAATGATGGAACCCTAAACCCATTCACTTGAGCTCGAACGGCGCAAACTTCGGTATGTTATTTAGCAGCCTCATCCTCTTCTTGAACTCTTCATATATAGCTTCCGTGTCATTTATGGAAACAGATAGCCCGACTTTAATTGCGTCCTTCATGCTGACCAAACTAGACAGCCTGTTGTTTACCTGTATCTCGTAAAGCTCTGGGTTAAAGCTAGATCCACTGGGCTTGGACTGGCTGATGTTTTTCTTTATTCCGACGATTGACATTATATCTTGCTTGAACGAGTTATAAATATCCAAAACCGCAAGGTTATCCTCGATCTTTGCTTTCTTTTCCTCTCTGGCTTTTTTTGCCTCATCGAGGTAGTGCGTCAATTCGGTCTGTATTGCATTAAGCGATGTGACTGACATGCTTTCCACGCCCTCAAAAACAGTCTTGTCTATCAGTGCCACGGACGCCTTTTTGAACAGATACCACTCCTCTAGCGCGAAGCAGTAAGGCTTGAGCTTTATGTCCAATGTGCCCTCATACTGCGGAGGCACCTGTGACATCTCCTTCGGAAACATCTGCTTCTCCTTGAACAGGAAATCCATCTCTATCCCCGCTATAACCTTAGGACCATACTTCTTTATTGCTTTCCTTATAAATGCCGCCTCAGATTCCTTGGGGCCTCTGTTTATTGGTAGCGGATTTATGGTCTTTTGGCTTGCTTTAGCAGGCACCATTATCTTTTTGCCCCCTCCAAATAGACCTCTCCACTCTACACTGTAATTACCTAAGTAAATCTCCTTATAGCCAATCACATCTACTGTGAACAATGCATACTCGGAGAAATCAAGCATGCCGGTCTGCTTCTGAAATTCGGCTCCTTTTGACACTCCTTTTAGGCTCATCCTCCTCAGTATGACAAGGTCCTGATACGCCGTCTTCTTGTAGAACTCAAAGGAGGCGGCCTGACTCTCAAGGTACTGGAGCAGCAGATTCCTACGCGTCTTTAAGTCGGTTTCATTCATTTTCTTCCAGTCATCATACTCCAGTCTCCGGTTCCTCAAAATATTCTTGTACATCTCGTTCCTGTTCAGCTTCTCCACATCCGCTAGGCTGTTTATTGCGTAGAACACTGAGACTATATCTACATATCCCGGACCAGCAGGATTCTGGTTCGCTGATCTTGATAGGGAGAGTAGGCTTGCCCCTCCCTTCCTGGAGTCAACGTTGTCTATGAACATCCTCTTTATCTCCTGCTCAGCGGCTTGTGCTACGTTTTTGTCCGGAGATCTGCTCTTATAGTAGAATTCAAGGTTCCTGTCTATCTCCTTGAGCTCGTATATTATGTTTATTATCGATTTCAGGACCTGGTTGACGGCTCCCAATATCTGCATCACTCTATCCTCTAGGTTCTTCCTTCTGTCAAGGAATATGTTTAAGATATTCGAAAAAGCGGAAGGTTCAACGGTTTCAATTTCCTTCAGTCTTTTGTAGCCAAGTTGGCCAAACTCCTGCAATATCATCAGATACTCTGAATTTATCTGGTATTTCTTGTTTATGTCGGCTGACACAAAGTATCCAGCAGGATTGCCTATCAATCCCACATCCGGCAGTCTTTTGTTTGTGGCATAGACTAAATTTTTAGGATTGATGTCACCAAGGTAATGCGAGTTCAGCCCAGACGCCCTACCTCTCAGTTCGTCAATAAATTTGGAGATTTCCTCCGCGTTCATCTTAGAAAAGTCGATATTCAGGTCCATATTCTTTATAAGAATATATAGAGACCTGAAGCTATAAATATTATGTATCCCCTTCATTCTTTGATGATAAGGATAAATACTAATAACTGATAATCTTTGTCATAATAATGGTTATCAAATGGAGGCAACATGCATCAGACTGAAAATGTGAACCCTGCGGACAGCGCTTTGAACAAGCTCTTTTCATCTATAGAGCTGCTTTCTTCAAAGATAGACGAACTTAACGAGAGAGTGGATTACCTGGGCTCGTTCATGGGGCTGCAATCGAATGACGAGGATAAAGCAATGGTAGAGCCGCCTGGCCAGCTAGCTGGAATATCGTTTGATATAATAAACCAACTGTTTGATCAAAAGGACGCAAATGCGCTGAGAGCCTATTTTCTGAGAATACTTGCGATGTTCCACAAGTACATAAAATCCATAGTTCTGTTTGGAAGCGCGAAGACAAAGAACAATATATCACCTAAATCAGACATTGATGTGGCTTTCATAGTTGATGACACGGACATAAGGAAGTTCACTTTGAAGGAACTGAAGGACAGGCTATT
>JADFAP010000024.1:4856-13076 GCA_015121965.1 Candidatus Acidifodinimicrobium mancum | reverse complement strand
AATGAGGCGAAGAAGGTGGTAGACAAGATACTTAAAGAGATAGAAAAGCTTAGGGAGAAAAAAGGTATGCCAAAGCCCATCATCGACGAGGCTGCATTCAAAAAACAGGAGAGCGGGGCAGACTACGTCCCCAAAGGTAACGTATGAAAATCCTCTCTTACAGACGCGGCAGAAAAACTCAGACTCAGAATCAAGCTGTGATAAAGCTTGACAAGGCTGAAACCAGAGAAGAGGCTGCTAAGTACATAGGCAAGAGAGTAGAGGTTTCCTTCTCAAAGGCGAGCATAAGAGGCACAATAACAAGAGTCCATGGAAATAAGGGTAAAGTAGTTGCCAGGTTCAATAGAGGTTTACCTGGCCAGATCAAGAACAAAGAAATAAAATTTGTAGAGTAATCATTCACTCTTCTATCTTGTATCTCTCTTTTAAGTTAAGCGCCGTGTAGAGCTCTTTGTATCTATTCCTTATGGTAACTTCGGTTATCCCAGCTGCCTTCGCAGCGTCTCTCTGTGTCTTTTTCTCCCTGTTTATCAGCGTTGCTATATATAATACCGCGGCTGCTATGCCCATAGGCCCCTTGCCGCTTATCAAACCCTTCTTCTCCGCTTCGTCAAGGAGCTTTATTGCGTCGTTTATCGTTTTATTGGAAACATTCAGAACCGCAGCGAACTTATAGACATAGTCCTTTGGAGACGTCGGCAGAATCTTTATTCCGAGCTCTCTGCACAGTAATCGGTACGCCTTTCCTATCTCCTTCTTCTCGATCCCAAAAGCCTCTGAGATCTCATCTAATGTTATAGGTTTTCTATTCTTTCTCGCTGCAGCGTAAAGTGCTCCGGCTACAACACTATCCATTGACCTACCTCTGACAAGCCTTCTGTTTATTGCTTCTCTGTACATCTTCGCTGCTTCTTCCTGTATTATGTTGGAAACATGGAACTGGTTGCTGACGTGCCTAAGCTCCGTCAGTGCAAATTTCAGATTCCTCTCAAATGCGGTCGATATCCTTGGCTGCCACTTCCTAAGCTTGTAGAAGGTCCTTCTGTTTGAATTTGATAGTTTTATCGACTCGCTTGCCTTCCCTATAACGGTGCTCGTGCCTTTGTCATATTTTGTGTAGCTAAGCGGAAGGCCCATCCTTCCTTTCTCCTCTCCACCCTTCTCCTCCTCGAATGCCCTCCATTCTCTTCCATAGTCTATCGAGTCAGACTCAATTACATATCCACAGTTCTGGCAGACTAATTCATTGGTTACTTTGTCGTATTTCAAATCCTTGCTGCCGCAGTGCGGGCATTTCTTCACATTCGCTTCGCTGGATATAACCATAATATTTAAATATAGATGATAACTTCCCTATTTAAAGCTTTCTGTTTTGAATTTTTGCCTCATTTTTATGCACGAAACCAGTCATTAGATTTATATTCCTCTCTCATCTAAATATATTATTAGGATATGCTTGAAGAATTAAGTAATCTGATAAATGACGGTTTAATCACTAAGTCAGATAAATATGTACTTATGAAACGTTTAGATGATCCTCGCTACAGGATTAAACAGGCTTATGAAAATTTCCGATGGGATTCCTTGAAAGGTAAGTATGAGATTTTGATGCTTCCGACGGATTCGGAGGCGGTTGATAAGGCGGAATACAATCTTGATAGAGTCCTTGAGATAGGTCTTTTGAAGTCAGAAGAGGCAAGCAAATTGAATGAAGCTTACAAAATAGAAGGAGAATTGTACGTACCCGGCGCAGATGGAGACGGGCAGAAACCCCCTATAAATGACTTCACCATAAAAACCAAGGATTCTACGGTAGATCTGAGCGGGTATGAACTAAGCGAGACTGTGAGGGCTAATAGTTTTTACTGGCGATACGACCCTCATTTTAGCCAGAAAGTATCAAGTATAAGATTGAGTGGTAAAGATGAGATGATAATCACCTTAAAGCAAGTTTTCAGCGGCAATAAGTTGACGAACAAAAAGTTATACAGGTACAACCCCGATAACGAGGAAAATGAGCCTATACCGATAGATTATAACTTGGGGCTTGTTACTTTCATACAGTTGCTAAGAGAATACCACGACAAGCTCTTGGTAGAAGGAGAGCCGAAGGTGGAAGAACGCAAAAAACGTATTTCACAACCCTTCGATGGGATGTTCGTTTAGACTATTTATTGAAGAAGAAGATAATATCGTTCTCAGCCTCCCCAGTAGCAAACGGCTTTAGGTAGGACAGGTCGATTCTTGATGCCTTGAGCACTGAAATTACTATAGTTCCACCTTCTTTGCAGAATTCGAAGGCCTTTTTGATGCAGGCTTCTCTATTACTCTCATTGAGGTCTTGAAGCGTTGTTAAGCACACAACAAGATCGAATCTTTCATCAAAACTTATATCCTCTATATTACGCCGTACTACCTTCACATTCTCTAAACCCTTCCTAACCATCTCTTCGGAAAGTTTTGACGGCTCAACCGCTACTATCTTTTTATCTCTCAGAAACTCCTCAAGTATGCCGGTTCCTGCGCCTATATCCAGTACAGTCTTTATCTTATTTATATTCAGCTGCTTTAGAATGAATTTTATCTTACCTATCTGCTCGTCTCTATATAATTTTTCATAGCTCTTCGCTATGGCGTTGTAATACTCAACTGCGTCTTCCATCAATCAAAAAGACTGCGCAAAGTAGGCGTTGAATTTAGCTTTTTCACCGCAGTATATGCACCTATCCGATATCAACTCGTCTTTGTCCAGCGGTATAAACCTAGAGCTGGCGCTAGTTTCCTCTTCTATCTTATCTTCGCATTTTTCGCTTCCGCACCATGGTGCCTTAAATATGTATTTTCTCTCCTTAAGCCCAGCTACAAACTCGTCCTTGTTGTCAGTTGTTTTAATGTTTGACATTATCTTCTTTCTCTGCTCATTTAACATCTTTGACTGAATCAAATTCAGCTTTTCGGAAATAGAAGCAAGTTTGTCCAGTTTTATTGTCCCTTTCTCTCCATCAAATCTCACCTTATAGGTCAATTCTCCATTCTGCAGCTCTTTCTCCCCGACCTCAAGTCGCATGGGTACCCCCTTCAATTCATACTCATTGAATTTCCACCCTGGGGAAGAATCCTTGTCACCATCAAGTTTTGCCCTAACTCCAAGCTTTAGGAGCTCCTTTTCTATTTTCTTCGACTCGCTAAAAATCTTCTCATCAGACTTGCTCCCAAGGATTGGGATGATAACAACCTGTATCGGCGCAACTCTTGGTGGCAGAACAAGCCCCTTGTCGTCTCCAAACTCCAACACCATTACTCCTATGGCTCTAGTGCTTATTCCCCAAGATGTCTGGTATACGTACTCCCACTCATTCTTCTCGTTTAGAAATTTTATTTCAAATGGCTTTGAGAAATTTGTTCCAAGATCATGCGAAGTTGCGACTTGTGAAGCATAGTTGCCCGGAAGAAAGACCTCCATTGTGTAGGTTTTATCTGCGCCAGCAAACTTCTCCCTTTCGCTTTTCAATCCAATGAAGGATGGCATCGCCATAATCTCCTCCATGTACTCCTTATAGACTTTTATCATCTGCAGTGCGTTTTCATCGGCTTCCTTGTCCGTGCGGAAGGCACAGTGCCCTTCCTGCCAAAGAAACTCTCTTCCTCTCAGGAAGAAGCGGGTCTCCTTTGTCTCCCACCTCACAACATTTACCCATTGATTCAGCATCATCGGCAGATCCCTGTAACTCTTTATCCAGTTAGAAAGGCTATCATAGATTATCGTCTCTGACGTCGGTCTTATTGCTAGCCTCTCGTCGAGCTTTTTATCTCCACCCATAGTGACCCATGCCGCCTCGACGCTGAAATGCTCTATGTGCTTCTCTTCCTTTGCCAGTAAATGTTCAGGTATAAGCGACGGAAAGTAAGCATTTTCCACCCCAAGCTCCTTGAATTTTCTGTCTAGGTATTCCTGGCTCATTTCCCACATTCTGTATCCATAAGGCATGTAAACCGAGAAGCCCTTAATACTTGAAAAATCTACGACTTTCGCCTTGAGAAGCACCTCGTTGAACCAGCTTATCACATCCTTCTCTTTTTTATTCTTTATATTATCAGCCATAAACTATCTTCTTTTTTGTCTTATAAATAATTGTATTATTTGAAAATTTCTGCTGAGATATAATCCTGACTAGATGATTCTATGATAGATTCACTTGCCTTTCTTGTATAGGTAAGAATAAAGTGCAAGTATACCAGTAACTGTGACAGATAGAAGTAATAGACTAAAGGCTAATGAAATTCCAAATGTAGAGCCAGTGCCGGCTGAACCAAAGCCAAATAGGTAGTTTATACTATAGCTCATCGAGCTAGATACCGACGTTAGCGGCAACCCAAGCAATGCATCTAAGAACATAGCGATCACGAACAGCAGCGACAATGAACCTAATATCAGCTCTGCGGTCCTCCTGGACTTCTTGTTCATGTATGCTAAATAAGACAAAATCAATGTGCCTATGAAGAAGACTATCAATATATCATAATGAAGCATCCCCGCGGTCCTAAGTAGGCTATCATATATCAGAAGATACAGAGCGGAAGCCAGGCTTATAACGATCGAAACCAGCATAGTAACTCTAGAATATCTTTCAAATTTTTTCTTAAGTGCATATATCGAAGCAAGAAGCGCTATGACGATAATGATGAATATAACTACAATGTAATCGAAATAGTTCATTGGGGTGGAGGTAGTTGGTGTGGTAGTCGTAGGCGGCGTAGTAACAACTGGAGAGACTGAACTTGCTTTTGAAACGTATACAATCAAGCTAACCGGTGATGTAGATGGGTCGTCTCCGGTGGCTGAGATGTTGAATGTATATTCTCCCGGCGGAGTATTGCTCGCAACGCTTATCGCTATATTACCGCTGTAAGAAGGATCGCCGTACGATGGATTAGGGGAAAGTGTTATGTAACTGTTAGACGGAGCAACGTTTACATTTGTTCCCCATGTGGATCCTGTAGCAAGTGAAACGGTAAAGCCAACTGTAGCTGTTCCCCCCTGTGAAATATTCACAGAGTACTGAGTTAGACTAATCTTAGAAGTACCATAACCAGCAGCATATACAACACCCACCAATAGAATAGCCGAAAAAACGGCTAGGAATACCAGCGACTGATATTTCATAGAGAAATTAAGCAAATAATGGTATTTAAACGTTAAAAAATACCAAATGAGTAGTAGAGCTTATGGCAAAATATATACATGATAAATTGGATGAGAAGTGGAGAAAGGCGTACGAGAAAAGCGGCATTTACAATGGCAAGATAGACACATCGAAGAAAAAGGCTTTCCTCACCGTTCCAGTCATGTACCCGGATGGGTACCTGCACCTAGGACATCTCTACACTTGGACTAGGGCTGACATTTACGCAAGATTCATGAGAATGAAAGGGTACAATGTACTTTGGCCGCAGGGCTTTCACTTCACAGGCGGTCCGTTGGTTGGCTTCTCTCTGAGGATAAAGAATAGAGAGGAAGCCGTGATGAAGATACTGAAGATGTACAAAGTATCGCAGGAGGATATAGATAGATTCGCTGAGGACCCGCTTTACCTTGGAAACTATTTTGCGAAGAGTATAAGAGGGGACTTTGATGCTGCAGGGATGTCCATAGACTGGAGCAAGAATTTCTCCTTATCCTACACCAAAAATTATTCGAAATTCGTCGAATGGCAGTTCAGGAGACTTAGGGAGCTCGGCTTAATAGCGCAAGGGAAGCACCCTGTGATATGGTGCCCGAGGGAGGATACGTCGTTAGGCGACCACGACAGGCTCGAAGGAGAGGGGGAAAGCCCAGTCGAATTCACAATAATCAAGTTTAGGCTCGGAGATTTGATTCTCCCCGCAGCCACATTAAGGCCCGAGACTTTGGAGGGCGCTACAAATCTATGGGTTAATAGTAAGATTCCCTACAAAAAAGTGACCTTCAATGACGGTGAAACATGGATAGTATCGGATAAGTTTGTTGATAAGTCAAAATACCAGAAGAAGATAAACAAAGTGGAAGATTTTGACATAAAGAGCATAATCTCAAAGACCGTTGAGAATCCGGTCAATCATGAAGCTATGCCGATACTAGACGCAGACTTCGTGGATGATAACCTCAACACAGCTATAGTTATGAGCGTTCCAATGCACGCCCCCTTTGATTTCGTATACTGGAACAGACTGAAAAAGAGTGGGTCAAAATTTTATAGGGAAGCAAAGAAGATAATCGATGTTAGTGGAAAAGATAGCATAGACATTGAGAATGCAGCTTCGTCGAAGACCAGTGCAGAGCATCTAGAGAGGCTTACAAAGAAAGTTTATCAATCTGAGTACAATTCAGGTGTTTTCAACAGCAACTCAAAGCTTCTTTCAGGTTTGAGTGTGAAGGAAGGCAGACAGAGGATGATATCCGAACTAAAGGAGATCGGTGCATACGACGTTTTCTATGAGACAAGTGGGAGAGTTGTTTGCAGGTGCGGAGCAGTTGGTGTGGTAAACATTGTTGAGGATCAGTGGTTCATCCGCTATTCTGATGAGGATCTGAAGAGGAAGTCATTAGAGGCCGTAGAGCACATGAATATCTATCCAGATGAGATAAGGTTGCAGCTGGTGAATGCGATCATGAACATGGAGGACAAGGCAGCCACCAGGACGGGGGGATTAGGCACGAGCCTTCCTTGGGATAAGAAGTGGTTGATAGAACCTTTGAGTGATTCAACAATCTACATGGCTTACTACACGATAGCAGACCTTATAGAAAAACTGGACGAAAAGTATATAGACGATGACCTTTTCAACTATCTATTCCTGAACGCCAAGCCGAAGAGTAAATACCCTGAAATTGTCAATGAGATGAAGAGATCATTCGAATATTGGTACCCTGTTGACATGAGAGTGACAGCGAAGGAGCTGATTCCGAATCATATTGCTTTCTTTATAATGAACCATGTCGCTATGTTTGATAAAAATCTTTGGCCTAGGGGACTGTCAATAAATGGATGGCTGGTTATAGACAAGCTAAAGATGAGTAAATCGAAGGGAAACGTGAAAGGAATCACTCAAACCGTTGAAACATTCGGCGCAGATGCTACTAGACTGATAGCATCAGCATCAAATGGAATGGATGATGCGGAGTGGAACATAGACAACGTAAAGGGATTTGTTGACAGGATTGAATTTCTATTGGATCTCGTTGAAGCATACAATGATATGTCCGGAGAGGACAAGCTTGTGGATAAGTATCTGCACTCAAGGCTCATGGGTCTCCTTAAGCAGGTGGAATACGATTACGAGCATTTTAGATATAGGAGCGCCGTATTCAATGCGTTCTTCCAGTCTACGGATTTATTAAGATTTTACCTGGACTTCAGAGGAAGCAGCAGAAGCAGCTTGAAGTCCGCCCTTGAGATAATATCGAAGATGATTCATCCGATATTCCCTTTCGTTTCTGAGGAGATTAATGAAAAGCTGGGAAACAAGGAACTACTTGAGAGCTACAAGAGCTGGCCAGAATCAGCGCACACAGAACAGGATATCACGCTGGAGCGGGAGTTTGAAGTTTTGAATAGGACAGTAGACGACATAAAGAACTTGATAAAAATATTGAAGCTGCAGCTAAAGAGCATAAAGATAGGAGTAGCTGATAGAGCAAAGTTCGAGGTTTACAACAAAGTGGTTGGGAGACTGAAGGAAGACCGGGATCTAAGTAAGATATACAAGGAGATGGGAAGGGATGAACTGGTCAAGAAATTGATAAAGAACCCAAACAAGTTGCCGGACGAGCTCAGAGATTATGAGACTGAGCTAAATGTCCTGAAAGAAGCGGAAGGGTATATCAGCAAGCTTTTCAAGGTAAAGGTGCAGGTCTCGGAGTCATCGGATGATAAGGCTATCCCAGGAAAGCCGAAGATAGAAGTGGAATGAAAAACAGCAGAGTTCATCGTTTATGGAAAGTAAAACTGTACCAGTTCATAGGTCTTTTGATGTTATCGGCGACATAGCTGTGGTCAACTTCGGCGAAAAAGTCAAGAGAAGTCAGGCAGTAGAATTTGCGAAGAGGGTAATCCTGAATAATAAGCACATAAAGTCGGTCTTCATGAAGGTTGGCAAGATAGAAGGAGAGGAAAGGAAGTCAAAGTTGAGATTCTTATACGGCGAGAACAGGTCTCTGGCAAGGCACGCTGAGAATGGCTG
>JADFAP010000024.1:0-4319 GCA_015121965.1 Candidatus Acidifodinimicrobium mancum | reverse complement strand
TGAAAAACATTAAATACGAACATTTCATCTTAATTTCCATGGCATTCAATTTGAAGTACGTTGAAGAGAATAAAGATGCACTGACAGACTCAATAAATAAGCGTTTCCTTCCTTTTGACGGGGATGAGGTGGAAAAGCTCCTCTCACTATATGCGGTAATAAAGAGTCAAAGGGCAGAGCTTGACAAACTTAGGCAGAGAAGGAATGAGATAGAGCTTGCAAGAGGCAAGGAAGCAGAAAAGAGAGATGAAGCAAAAGAGCTGAGAATAAACATATCGCAGAGAGAGAAGGAGCTAGAGGAGAAAGAAGCAGAGGCAGATGAATTATTTCTGAAAATACCAAATATCCTCGACAAGTCAGTTCCGATAGCAAAGGATGAAAGTGGAAATTTAGAGTTGAAGAAGGTAGGAGTCATACCGGAGAAGGATTTTGAAGTTAAAAGTGCAGAAGAGCTGGCTACATCAAAACACATGCTTGATTTGGAATCTGCTGCGAATATCTCAGGTAGCAGGTTTATATTCTTGAAGGGGAAGCTTGTTCAGCTAGCTTTGGCTCTGGAGATGTACTCGTTGAACAAGCTTATACAGAAGGGATACACCGCTGTTTTGCCGCCTCTTTTGATGAAAGAGGAGGTCTACAAAGGTATAGCGCATATGAGCACATTCGAGGACGCGCTTTACAAGGTAACTGGCAAGGAGGAGAATGATGAGGGTGTAAGATTCCTAATCTCCACAACGGAGCACCCATTGATAGCGATGTACAGCAACAAGACAATAGAGGAAAGTGATCTCCCTATAAAGCTGATTGGTGAAAGTCCGGCGTTCAGGAAGGAAGCAGGAGCTCACGGCAAGGATACAAAAGGTATGTTCAGGCTGCACCAGTTTGACCAAACCGAGCAGATAGCAATATGCAAGCCAGAAGATTCAAGTAAAATTCAGGAGGAATTCCTCGCAAATGAGGAGGAGATGCTGAAAGAATTAGGTCTTCCATACAGGGTGATGCTGCTCAGTTCTGGAGATATGGGTGTTAGGGATTTCAAGCAGTATGATCTGGAGGTTTTCATGCCGTTCCAGAAGAAATACAGGGAAGTAATGTCAAATGACAACTGCACTGACTGGATAGCGAGGAGATCGAATATAAAGATAGTTGATAAGAAAGGAGAAAAAGTATACGCTCATACAGTAGACGCTACCGGCTTGCCCATACAGAGGATAATAAAGGCTATTCTTGAAATTTACCAAGAAAAGGATGGAACCGTGAAGATTCCTCAGCCGCTAGTGAATTACACTGGTTTCTCAGAGTTTTGAAAATATCCCAAGAGTCCATTTTTCTTGATCAGGTTTTGTTTTGGATCAAAAAGAAGAAAGCAGTAATACTTCAGTAATACACATCCCGTGTTTATTAATTAAATCGAAAATATAGTTGTTATATTGGGGATTAATATATGTCAAAGAAAAATCTTGACACCATTCTTGATGATAATAAAGGCCATAATCTTAATGATGTTGTTCTTAAATTGAAGCTAATTGTTGACGGTAAATATAAGAAGGGGGCTGAAGTAGTAGCAGAACCTCCCGAAAAGCAGGAAAAAAGAGAGGAAGACGTCCAGCTTAGGCTCATGTTGCTCTCAGATATGGAACTTGGCACAAAACTTAATGACTTCTTGGTCGATTATAACATCGGAGAAATCATCAAAAATTACAACAAGAGGATAGATGAGGTAATAATAAACGGCGGTCTAGCTTACATCCCCGACAGATACAGCAGGTGGAGGGGTGAAAGGCTTGATTTGCTTGAGGACCAGCTTAAGGAGAAATACGGCGAGGATATATACAAAGAAGTAAAGAAAGGCGGCAGCAAGACCGATACCGTAGACGACCTCAAAGAAGCTGCCAGACTTTCACACTTTCAGGTGTCAAATATCATCAAGCAGGCTGACAACAAAGGCATAGGCATATCCTACTTCAATGGGAATACCGACTACAGAAACATAAAAATGATAATGGAGGCATTGGAAAAGCTGGGGCGGAAAAACAGCCGAAAGAAAGGCGAGGATTCCGAGGAAAAGAAGAACGGAGGCGACGAGCTGGGCAGGCTTTTGAGCTTTATCCCAGAGGGCTACACATTCAAGGCTTCAGATTGGAAAACAACTGACAAGCAGGGTATAAAGGACAAGGCAATTAAGATTTACACGCACATAATCTCAACAATCTTCGGAGATGGGAATGTTAAGAAAAAGGTCAAATTCTACAAGAGGTTCGAAAACTTTCTCGGCACGAGCAATGATAAAGAAAACAATCCAGAGGAGTTCACCATAAACGGCTTGAAAGTCAAGGTATTTGATTCTATATCTGGTTTGACGACAGGCCTATCCGAAGGCATGCCAAGCAAGATGCACGAGAAGAACACCGAGAAATACGCCACGGAGGATGCGAAGATGGGCAGGCTTGCGGACGTATACATAACCTTTGGAAGCATGACAACTGAATTTGGAGCCGTTAATTTCGGAGGTAGGGAAAGGCCGGTCTATTTCTTCAATCAAAGTCCGCTGCTTGATGTAGATAAGCAGTTTAGACTTAAGGCAGCCTTCAACAAAACCAGGGATTCAAAAGCATTGCTCGGCGATGTGGACGCTTCTTTATCAATAATAACTATCTACAAGGACGGCACATTTGAAGTTGATCGCTTGACAATAGACGGCATAAGGAAGGGTGTCAACATGAGTGAAATTGAAAGCAAGCTCAAGGAAGGGTCAATGCATGAAGTAGTGGGAACTTCAGACTGGCATGTCGGCTCTCAGTTTGCTATGTATGAAGAGATAAACTATCTTTCTAAGCTAATTGATAGGGTGACTTATGTTCCAAAAGGATTGGGCAAAAAACATGCGGTCTACACAGGCGATGAAGTCGATGGAGGAAATGACAAGCTTAGCAGAACTAGGATGCAGGTCTCATATCTTAAACCACCCGAGGAGCTTCTACCTGAGCTGGAAAACGATCTAAATTCGGGGCTTGAAGAGGCATTGAAGTCTGACAGTATAGAAGCGATAGAAGCTAAAGTCAAGTACATAAAAGATAAGTGGAGCGCAACATTAAGTGACATTTTGTATGGAAATCCGACTATCGATATAACAGCACAGTTCAATAGACTAAGCTACTACATAAAACCATTGTCTCAAAAGTTCGATGATAATTACCTAGTCGGAGGGAATCATGCTGAAAAGGCAACGGGTAATGGAAGTGAAGGGCATGTAATAGCCCCGATAATAAGAGGAGGGGATTCAAAAGTAATCAATGTTGATGAGTACCTGTTGAGAAATGAATTTCCAAAGATAGGCAATTACAAGGCTTACATAATTCACAGTGCCGGATATAGGGGGGGCTTGGATCCTGCCACTACTCTATTCGATGATGTTGTTAAGATGGGTGCTGATGTAGATCTTGCAATAGCCGGCGATTGCCATGAACCAAGAATAAAATTCGGGATACGCAGAAGGGAAAATGAGTGGAGAAGCCTTATAGCTATGACCACTCCTGCTCTTCAGAAATACACTACGTTCGAATCTAATATAGTGCACAAATTGAATTACACTAAAGGTATCTCTATCTTGTATTTACCAGCGGATGAATCTCTGGGCTCAAGCTACACGAAGTACAAATTCATACCAGCTCAGACTATAGATACATACATGAATGCAGATGGCGGTACGAGAGTGAGCAATCTCGTTGACAAGTTTGTTGATGGTATTCTCACGTTAAAGCAGAAAGAGGCAGCTCTTGCTTCTCCTAATAAAGCATAAATTAGATAGATACAATATGAGTTTGAATGGATGAGAATTTTAAAATCTTCTCTGAGAAAGTTGAGAAGTTTATAAGAGACAATGACAATTTTACAGTCCTATATCACATGGACTGCGACGGCATAGTCAGCGCAGTGCTCCTTAAGAAGACCATCGAGAGCCTTGGGAAGACAGTAAAAACGTTCAGGGCTTCAAACTATGAAGACTTTGAAACTTTGGATGCTTTCTCGCTGTCAGCTTCAGTCATCATCTGCGACATGGAGGTAAAGCCAGAAAACCTAGATGCGTTTAGAGGAAAGAATCTTTGTGTTATAGATCACCATCGGCTTGTCGGATTGGAAAATGAGGAGAATATACTTTATGTGAATCCAAAACACTGGGGGGATCTCAAGTACACACCATGCTCCCTGCTCGAATACAGACTTTTCGAAAGGTTTGTGTCGAGTTTAGACTGGCTTGCTACGATAGGGTTAATATCTGATTCTGGCGGTAAGGAAAACGCAGATTTTGTAAGGTCAGT
>JADFAP010000032.1 GCA_015121965.1 Candidatus Acidifodinimicrobium mancum | reverse complement strand
CAATTCTTGGTCATTTCCCCAATTCTTGAGCTCATCCATCTAAAATCTGAACACGCTGCAAAATTTAACCTTTCTCTTACCCTTTTCAAAGGTTTAATTCCAGCTCCTGGTTATCCAAAAGAATGTGTGATGTCTTCCCAAGCTCGTATCCAAATTCCTTACTTAAGGATATACCTACGCTTATTTTGTCTATCCCCCCATGAGATGGGATGTAATGCTTAGGCATGAGCATCTTTATGAAATTCCTATGGTCATTCTTGTAAGCGTGACCTGAAACATGCACATTTTCTACGAGGTACGCCCCCCTCTCTGACAGTTCCTTCTTAAGCATCCCTTTGTTCGCTATGTTCACCGGTGTTGGTATAGTTTCAGATGAGAATATTATTGCGTCTTCGCTTGACAACCTGTAGCTGTATTCTTCAGCCGACAGTCTCTTAAGGAATGAATTCGGTTCACCCTGATGCCCCGTGCATATCACAAGGTATTTTCCTGGATTTTCATTGACGACTTTGAGTGCTTTATTTACCAATGGAAAAACCCTTTGAACTTTAGGGAACGTCTTCCTATCTACGACATTTGCTGATACAGCTGACTCTAAGTAAAGGTCCATGCTCCTTCCGAATATCATGACCTGCCTATCAAAGCGTCTTGCGACTTCCACTATGTTCTTTATCCTCGCTATGTGGGAGGAGAAAGTCGTGACAAATATGGTCTTATGCTTTAGACTTTTCCTTATCACATCCTCCAGCATTGTCTTTGCAACGCTTTCCGAGAAGGAGTACCCATCGAAGTCTATCCTGGTCGAATCCGATATTACGGCTGCGATACCTTTCTTACTAAGCTCCTCAAGCCTTTCATAGTTCGGCTTCTTACCTAAAGTGGGGTAATTGTCGAACTTCCAATCATTTGCATATATCACCGCCCCGTATTGGGTGTGAATGACTACCAAAGTGCTACTAGGTATGGAATGTGTTATGTGCACTAACTCTATGCTAATATTATCGGATATCTTAAGGACACTGCCTTCCACAAGCCGCACGATCTTAAGGTTGAAACTATTGTAATCTGCCATCAGATGCGCAAGTATCTTAGAAGTGAATAGAGTGGTTATAACCGGGCATTTGTACTTCGCAGCCAAAAACGGCACTGCCCAGATATGGTCTAAGTGTCCATGGCCAATCACTATTGCCTTTACTTTCATCCCCTCTTTCTCAAAGAACTCTCTGTCGTCAGGTATTACCCCGCCTTCTATAAGCTTCTCCGAGTCCTTAACCGTAAGAACCTTAGAATCCTCCTGAAAGTCTACTAGTCTCTCCATGTCCGCCCCCATATCGGTTATTATTACTTCACCGTCTACGTTTATCGCAGTCATGTTCTTTCCTATTTTACTGTATCCGCCTAAAGCTTCAATTTTTATCATATTTTACCTCCTTTACTTGTAAACGCCAATTTGAGCCCTTCATTTTCAATGAAAACGATAGTTTCATAACGCATTTACTAGTTCATTTATATTTTTAAACCCTCGCGTTTTTGATATCTTCCGCAGAATGCTTACAACTCCGCTACCGTATTGCATAGCCTTCTTTTCTCTGTAGACTATTCTATTATCTACGCCGATATCCTCTGCGATTGATCTTAATATTTTCTTATCAAGTTCCTCCTTTCTATCTTTATCAAGATTATAGCTCATAGCTAAGCCAACGAACTTATCCGCTAGATAAGGAGAATCAACTCTTACATCGAACACCTTAGCTAATTTATTAATTCTAAAATCGTCGGTTGCATTCAGGTAATAAACCCTATCCGATCTATAATCAAATAATGATAGGGGATCCAAGTATTTATACTTGTTATAACCAAACAAAAGCTCATCGCTGCCCATTCCGGTCAGCGCCAAATGAAGACCCATCTCCTTCATTTTCTTGAGGCACTGATACTCGACAATACCGAGTATAATGTCGTAACCTGTAAAACCTAAATTCTTCAAAAATCTTATGCTGCTTAATATCGTATCCTCATCTAAGATTATATCAATAAGTTTTACCCCAACCTCCTCGGCTAGTATCTTTGCGTAATAAAGGTCTTCACTACCCTTCAAGCCGCAGGATATGAATTTCACGTTCTTATTCTTATCATATTCAATCTTAGCCACGACGGATGAGTCTATTCCACCAGACAGAAGAACTGCGTCGGCTGTGTATGTAGCTTGGTAGAGGGCTTCCTTCATTTCTTCCTTCAGATCTTTTATATGCAAAGGCGAAAAATCAAGTCGGTGTATAGAGGTTGCCTCACCAATACTTACTGAGGAATTGCCGGGAAATACAAATGAGAATCTACCAAAATCTTTCAATGAGCACTCTTTATTGATGAGGCTTGTTTTCAACTCTTCCATTCTAAACTTTTCTTCTATTTTTAATATATAAAGTGTCGCCTATCTTTAGGCTTGAGCCACAGCCCTGTGGCAGCTCAAGGACATGAGTCGCATTTGCTGGCCCATAGTAGAGTTTCCACGGTCTTGCTAAAGCTTTCTTTACAACGACATTATCCTTATCCAGCCAGATTATATCAAGATTGAACCTAACAAAGTTCATGTGGATGTCTTTCACATTTGGTAGGAACGCACCATTTCCTGGTGAAGAAACGAACATCAACCCTATTACTTTTGACCTAAGGTCTTGGCAGTATTTCACTGATTTAGCAATCAACTTTTGGCCCCTGTAAATATCAACTAAAATCATATGCCTCTTGACAAAATCCTAAACTACAGATAACTATAAACTTATCTCCTTTGATATGAAGTCCTCGAAGGTTATTTTACTCAGGGCACTTTTCTCCTTGTCGCTGGCTGCTTCATTTGCCAACAGGTACAGTATAAAACCTACGCTCTCAGCTTTCTTATTGTTTCCCGGTATTACGAAGTCTATGAAACGCAGGTTGCTGTCATTGTTGCATATCGCCATAACTGGTATCCTGATTTTCTTTGCGTCCTTTATAGCTCTTCTATCCGTAACAGGATCTACTATAAAAAGAATTTTCGGCTCAAAGAAATTCTTATATGAAAGATTCGTCAAAGAGCCTGCTAGATACCTGCCAAAATTTACGCTAACCCCCATTATCTTGGAGAAATTATAAACAGCGTAATAAGCCTCATCAAAGGTGGATACGAAAAGAACGTCTTTGCGTTTGTAGTTGTTAAGAAGCTTTGCAGCCAGCTTTATCCGCTCATCTATCAGCTTTACGTTGAAGATCACGAATTTGTTAGGTATCCTCTTGAAGACGAACTTCTCCATCGCCTTGTTTGAACCTTTAGTACCTATCCTCACGCCGTACTTCTTGTATGCTTCTAACTTATCAGTTTTGTTCATAACTACTCACTTATTTCCATCAACCTATTTAACTTTTCTACTCTTTCGCCCCTATTTATACCTATCTTGATGTACTTTGCGCCTAGGCCAAGAGCTAGGTCAGATATAATGGACGAATTAGTCTCCTCTGAACGATGAGATACTATTTTTGCTAATTTATACTTATCTGAGAGCTCCGAGTATTTGACGACATCACTCAATAAGCCGACCTGGTTTGGCTTTATGAGCGTAGCGTTTATGTCTCCCTTAACCTTCTCTAAACGATCGACCTTAGTGGAAGTAAGATCGTCACCGACAACCAGAGCATCAACTTTCTTCATGACCTCTTTATACCCTTCCTGGAAGTTCTCATCAACGGGGTCTTCTATGTAATATAAGCCAAACTCATCAGCAAGTTTTACCATAAGATCTATCTGTTCCTCTTTCGTCAGAATATCCTTACCGTATATTGGCTTCTTGTAGCTGTACTTGCCATCTTTGTAGAAGGTAGAAGCAGCAGCGTCTATGCCGAGTCGTATGTCGGCACCGGTCTCCTTCATAACTCGGCCTACTGCCTTGCTTACAATCTCCAAAGACTCGTAGTCATCTAACCCAGAGACCAATCCGCCCTCAGGATCCACACCGTCGATGAAACTTATCGTCTTGTCTGAAAGCAGCCTCTTGACCTCATTGTACACCTTTATAGTGTGGTCTATGCTTTCTCTTGCGGAATCAGCCATAGTTAATACCAGTATCTCTTGTATAGTCATGCCTGCCCTGGAAGCATGCATTCCTCCACCTATCATCTTGCACACCGGCATGACCTTTGTGTTCGGCTTCTGATTAAACAGCTGGAAAGGTTCCAAATCCTTTGCTCTCGCTAGCCCATACACCAATGCGTAGCCCAAAGATAGAGAAGCGCCCCCAATGAACTCTTCTGGTATTCCCTTTTCTATCTCAAATACATCATTTAGTGAGGACACATCCTTACCCGTTAAACCCTTCAAAAATGAATTGAACTTTTCAACTATCTGATCTATGCTCTCCTTGAACTGCTTAACTTCGTACATGCTGGTACTCTCTCCAGCCGGGGAAGAGCCCCTGAAAAGCCCATGCTCTGTTTTCAACTTTACTTCTATAGTATAATTTGTGTTCGAATTCAGTATCTTTCTAGATTCAATCCCTTTTATTTTCATTTCATTTTAATGACAAGTATGTATAAAAATGTTGAGCCTACAGAGTCGAACTCGGAATTATGACGTCTACAAGCTTTTTTTAGATGCACTCGGATATCGCCTCATGATAATGACAAAGGCTGTATGCAGTATAGCACTGCTCTCCGGTCTAAGGATATCTGCTTTTACATCATTCTTCCAAGGTATCTCCAAATTCTGCAAAAGCTTGACGACTTTTATGTTGTCCGGGATACTGCGTAGGAGCTTCTCAACCTGTATTGCAGATGGTAGATAGCAGACAATGTAGCCGCCAATCTTGACATTATTCTCGATTTTAGGTATAATTTTCTGAGGCTCCGGAAGATCCAGCAGCAGTATATCAAAATCCTTCTCCTTTACCCCTTCCCCCATGTCTTTGTTTATTATCTTAAGGTTCCTAGCATTGAATAGAAGTTTGTTCTTCTCGGCTATTTTGGCGAAGTCCTCGCGTATTTCGTACGAAACAACCTTCTTAGCAATGCTTGCGAAAACGCACGCTGCAAAACCGGAACCGGTACCTGCGTCTAATACTTTGCTGCTTGAGTTCATTCCTGTGTAGCTGATTATGCTTCCCAAATCCTTCAGTGTTATTATTTGCGGGGACCTTATAAATTTCTTGAACAGATCTGATACGCTTGGATTTATGATCACGAATGGAATACCCTTGTGAGTTTTAACGACAGAACCAATTCGCTTGCCTTTTAACTTTTTTGAGGGGATCATGCCAAATTCTGTGTTTATATCTCGCCCTTCTTCTGTGGATATAACTGTGTTTTCACCAATTAAAAATATCCTGCTCATATCTTCACGATGTTTATGGAGCTGCCATACCCCTCTAATCCGCTTACTTTAGACGCATTTGTGAGTATAAATGCAATAGTCTTTTTTTCGGTGAGGTAACCCAGTAGTTTAAGTAGATCTTTTTTCGTGAGACTACTCTTCATTATTACAGCGACTATCACCGGCACATTATGCGGACCGTACAACGCGAGATATACTCCTTTTGATAGTTTCTCTGGGCTAGTAAAGTTATTCGACAGTATAAGGTTAACCTCATCTTCATTATCTACTTTGGCAGGTCTGCTTGCTGACCTCGAAACTTTAGGTTTAACCTCCTTTGAGCCGTATTGTTTTGCTTGTTCTACTTCTTGCCCTTTATTAAGTTCTCTCTTTATATCCTCTTCTGACAGCTGATAGTAGCTGTAAACATCCACCTGCTTGCCGGTATCTCTGTCCACCGCCGTAACTTTATTTACAAAATCCGTTAGAGATTGCAGCATATACCTTTCTGCCGGCGATAGATCATCGCCTTTTATTATACGGTTAGACTTGAATTTATCGACAATTCTCTTCTCTGTCGGAGATAGGGTCTCATAAAGCTTATTCAACGCTAGATCCTTGCTTAAAGCATAAACTGGTGATAAGCCGTATTTTCTGATGGTTTTGAAGATCTTGCCAGATGAGGCGTAATAATCTAAGATTACACTTGTCTGCGTAGTGTCCTTGCCTATTGCCTCGGCTATATCACCTATCAGCGCAGGTCCTCTGGATAGGAGAGACTCTATTTTTGAACGCAAACTCTCTAAGGAACTGAAATCATCCATAATACCCTACACCAAAATGTTATCATTACCTTTATAAATAAAACTTGTTTTCAATTTAAGATGAAGTCCGGGTATAAAATAATTGGGATTGGTCTAGTTGTACTATTTTTTGTAGTATTCGCATTAGTTTACTTCGGAATATCTTCGTCTTTCGATAATTCACTGTTCAATCTGATAAACCAGAGGTGGAATTCACCCTCACTTAACAAGTTCTTTGAATATGCTTCTATGTACGGCAGAACATACTTTTGGATACCTGTAGTGGCTATACTGTGGATATTCGGAAGCAAAGACTATAAGAAAGCTGCACTAATGATGGCGATAGTTTTTATTATAATAATCATTGTGGGTTTGACAATCAAAGCCGTGTATTTCAGGCCCAGACCGTTTACGTCGATAGCAAGTGCTTTAGTACTCCTCCCAAAGCCCACTGATTCTTCATTTCCTTCGGGGCATGCCTTAATAGTTATTGGCGGAGCAACCGTAGCACTGCTAATGCTGAAGAAGAGATATTCTCTGCCGTTGCTTGCCGAAGCACTTATAGTTTCCTATTCACGCGTATACACGGGGATGCATTTCCCTACAGATGTTATAGCAGGAGCTTTTTTGGGGGCAGGAATAGCTGTGCTTACTTTTATCTACCTGGAGAAAACGCGCCTATTTGACTCTCTGTTCAAACTTATAAATAACGTCTATTATGAGATCGTAGGCGTAGTTTTGCCTTCTAAAAAAGTGAATATAATCAAAGGATAACCCTCTTCTGAGGAGGCTATTTGGTGTTAATCTGAAGCTTCAGAAACCATTCAGACGCTTGCGGATGCCTTCCTTTCTTCGCTCGTCTGCTTCTCTCTTTTCTTCTTCATTTCGTACTATCTCCAGTCTTCTTTGCTCTTCAGCAGCCTCAAGCTTTTTCTTCTTTTCGAGGGCGTTTTTCTCTCTTGTTAAGAGGCCTTTCTGTCCTGCCAAAGCAAGTATAGTGCTGCGCCATTCTTTGTCCTTACTGAAAGAAATGACTTTAAAATCGTCTTTTCCAGAATATTCAACATCGAGAACGAGGTGGTCTTTGTAAGACAGTTTTAATTTGTTCCACTCACCGTAAGCCCCGTAAGCACCATCATGCAGGTCAATGTCGAACCCACGATAATCATATAGCCTCTGCGTGAACTCTATACCGCGGTCTGAGTTCATTCCATAGTCTCTGCGCCAGGTTTCCTCTCCTAGGTATAATGCAGCCTGTTGGCAGAAATCAATTATCTTAGAAAGGTCCGTTTCTCGCTTAACCAATTCCTCAAGTTCAGAATCACCCATAGTATCCCCCCTATTTTATTATTAAGCAGTACTGCTATTTATAGATTTTAAATCTAATGTTACAATCCATGAAAAAATAAAAAAACTTATCCTGAGTTTTTAACCCGTGAAGCTAACATTTGAGGTTAGCATTTGTAAGCGGAATACTTCACTAAAACTTACAAATATATGAAACTTAAAATAATAGAATAAAACTAATCGTAGACTGCCCCCGCTGGAATTTGAATCCAGATACCAGGCTTCGCAGGCCTGTGTTCTATCCAAGTTAGACTACGGGAGCATGAAATGAAAAAGACAGCTAAGGTTTATATAGAATAAAGTAATTAGTGATAAAATGCCTATAGATGATTCATTTGCATCAAAGAGGAAAGTCGTAGGGCAGCACAATGGCCACAACGTTTGGGGTCCTGTTGATCCGCCCAAAGTTCTTGGGATACACGGCACGACTGTCGCCGTAGACTGGGATGTGTGCAATGCTGATGGCTCATGCATAACTGCATGCCCAGTGTCACTGTTTGATTGGTTTGAAACTCCAGGGAATCCACTCTCAGAGAAGAAAGCTGATCCTGCAAGAGAGAGCGACTGCATATTCTGCATGGCTTGTGTCAACGTCTGCCCTGTAAAAGCGATAAAAGTAACCTCTCCTTAAGGCTTATATAATAGGGCATATTATTCTATTTTATAGTATGGACACTGAAATAAAGAAGGAAGTGTTTGTAGGTGTGCCTACACTCTCTTTGAAATTTGATAATGAAACACTTGTAAATCTAGAGAACACACTGAAGGGATACAATGATGCCTTCTCAAAGCAGATAGAAGATGAGGAGAAGGTGGATGAAAACTTCGTTGGTGGTGTGCTTAATGTTGGAGATTTAACAGCAAAATTATTCAAGGACCTGAAGAACTTAAATGAGCCAACTGCCACAGAACCTGAGGAGAAGGTCGAAGGAAATTCTGAAGTGGAAGTTATAGAAAAGGATATAGATGAGTTGGAGAAGGAAATATCGGGTCAATGAAAAACAATCCATTGCCAGAATATACACGTAAAATACAACTCTGTACAAATCAATACAAATTGACCCAGTGGTAAGTATTTTATTGTTTAATTTCGTCTAGATTGTTATGCAGGGGTAGCGAAGCGGTCAAACGCGGCAGACTCAAGAATCACATTGTGAAATCTGCTCTCTTTGGAGTTCAAGGGTTCAAATCCCTTCCCCTGCAATCAATTTAAAAGCTTAAATTAGTAGATAATCAAAATATTTGCATGAAATTAGAGACAATTTTATTGAGCGAAGGTGCAAAAACTATACAGCAAGTTAAATATTCGCTAGATAGTAATGTATCAAGTTTTTACCATAAAATAAATAGTATTGTTAAGCTAGACACTTATATATTCGTAGGATTGGCGCTTTTTTCCATTGCCCTTACAACTTATGCTGTTTATAAGTACTACAAGCTCATAAATGATGACAGAAGATACCGATATGGCAAGAGATAAAGTTTATATACTCGAATATTCAGATAAATAATAGAATGAAAGATATGTTCAATTGTTTTACTGTAAATTTAGGTGATAACTTAGATTAATGGAAACCTGTCCAGTTTGCGGCTTACCAAAGGACATGTGCGTGTGCGGCTCAATATCCCAAACAAGCCAAAAGATAAAGATTTTTACGAAGAGAGTATCCTTCAAGAAGACCGTGACGATAATAAGTGGCTTGAACTCTAAACTGCACGACATAAAGGATTTGACCAAAAAGCTGAAGACAGAAATAGCATGTGGCGGCACGTACAAAGACGACTACATAGAACTGCAAGGTAACCACATCGAGAAAGTAAAAGAGATACTGCTTAGAAATGGTTTTGACGAGAACTCGATATCATCCTAAATCATCATAATGTTTTAATTCATAAAAGACCTACTCCACTGAATGAAACAGGAGCAGTTAGATTTATTAGCTCAAAATGGGATACTGGTTACCACTTCAGTAAAGGATAAAGATATAGATGATATTGATGGACTGATAAAAAAGATGAAGGAAAAGAACCTTCTTATACTTGATTCGAAATCCCTTCATGACGTACTCGGTTTCGAATACAGTGAGGGAGACTTTAAGATTATCCCATCAAAGAACTATGGCGGTGAGAAGTCAACCTCTAGCCCGCAGGGATGGGTGGACTATTTCAACGACAGATTCGAGCAGCTTAGGAACCTTCTGATTGCCAGGCTAAACGGGAACCTACGGGCAATCTCAATCTCAAATATTAAAAGTATCCCCCAGGGCGGAGAAGTCGAGATAATAGGTATGATATTGGATATTTCAATAAGCCCTATTAAGAAATATACAATAATAACTCTGGAGGATAAGACTGGAACGTGCAAGGTCATATCGAAGAACATAGGCGAAGAGCTTGTGAAAGACCAGGTTATCTTTGTAAGAGGGAAAAAGATAAACGATGCGATTTTTATAGATGAGATCAATCTACCGGACATCCCGATAAAGGAGGAAACACCAAATCAGGCCGATGATGTGTATACTGTATTCCTGTCGGATATACATGTAGGATCTACCTTATTCGCTGAAAAGCCGTTTAACCGACTGGTATCATGGTTGAACGGTTCAATAGATCAGTTCTCAGAGATCTCAAAGAAAGTGAAGGTCGTAGTGCTGAACGGTGATTTGGTCGACGGCGTGGGTATATACCCAGAGCAGGAAGGTGAACTGTCAATTAAGGATGTGATAGAGCAATATAATTACCTATATGAAATTTTGGATAAGATACCCAAGGACAAGAAGTTAATCATAACACCTGGAAACCATGATGCCACACATATAGCCGAGCCACAGCCGCAACTTGACCCATATTTCGCAGGAAAACTGTATAACCTTGAGAATGCGATATTCCTATCTAATCCGTCTAGCTTCAATGTTGTGTATGATGGGGTAAAGAGGAACATCTTGCTCTACCATGGCTTTGGGCTGATGTACTACGTAAATACTATACAAAAGTACAATAAGATGAGAAATGAGGATATAGCCAGCATAATGACGCTCCAGTTGAAATCTAGACACATAGCACCAACGCATGGGTCTACTCAGATAATGCCGTTGAAGCATGACTACCTAGTGATAGACGAAACGCCGGACATATATGCTACTGGGCACGTTCACAATGCTTTTATATCCAGGTACAAGAACACGGTTCTGGTCAACTCTTCGTGCTGGCAGCTCCAGACTAAATACCAGAAAAAGTATGGTATTTTCCCTCAAGTAGCGAAAGCACCAATAGTAAATTTAAAGAACAAACATGCATTTACATTGGATTTCTTGAACGAAGAGATAGGTGTATTCAATGGGGAGAAAACATAAGTGGCAAAGTATTAAACAAATTTATCAAAGGTTAGTATAGAGAGATTAATGAAGATGAAATGAAAGACATGTCTGCTGAAGACGTTGCTTTCATCACTCAAACTTTTATAGATATGCGACTTATAATAAATTGTGAAGGGGATAAGTTAAACTGATAATATTCGCATACTATGGCTGGGAAATTAATAGTGTTTGAGGGTTTAGACGGTGCGGGGCTTAGGACGCAAGCAACACTCTTGGAGGTATATCTGAAAGAGAAGAAATACCGCACACTTTTGACCAGTGAACCAACTAATGGATTAATAGGGGGGCTTATAAGAAGCCGATTACAAGGGGAGATAAAATTATCGAATAGAACATTGCAGCTGCTTTTTTCAGCAGATCGCGCACAGCATGTGGAGGAAGTAATTCAGCCGGCTATAAATAGCAACAAGATAGTAATCTGCGACAGGTACATATTCTCCACTTTGGCGTATGGGTACGCTTCTAAACTAAATTATAGGTGGCTTAGACAGCTGAATCTGTCCTTTAGATTGCCAGACCTCGGTATCCTGCTAGATGTAAAACCCAGCGTAAGTTTAGGCAGAATATCCTCGTCCGTTTCAAGCTTTGAGATATTCAACAAGGAGAAAGAATTATCGGATGTAAGAAAGGCATTTATGATGATAGCCAGCAACTTCCACTTAAAGGTGATAGACGGCAATGGAAGTGTAGAAGAGACAAGATCTAAGATAATAAAAATTGTGGATAGATTCTTAGAGAAGGGAAGATGACTACGAAAGTCAAAACTGCGCAGGCGTCGATAGAGTATATAACGCTGATAGGCATAGCGTTGATAATTTTTGCAGCTTTCTTATTAGTAGAGATGTTTATGTACTCAAGCTTTGGAAGCTCTGCGAATTATAGCCAAGTCTCTGAGATGGGCAGGGCTATAGTAAATGCAGTTAATGGAATATCAAGCCAAAGTATAGGATCTACATATTCATTCTCTTTTGATTCTCCAGGATTAAGTTCTCCCTCATTCTTTTGCGGAAAAATCCTGGTGCTTAATTCAAAGTCTGGACAAGAATCCGCAGTCACTGCCGACATCAATATGAGCGGGGTCCTCCCTACAAATAGCGGACAGTTTCAAACATATGTTTCTCTTGAGAAGACTGCTTTGGGAGGAGAAGCCCTCATCAGTCTAAATCTGCCGATTTCACAGGTGATTGGAAATTATAAGATGAGCACTGGGTCTATATCTTACAATATAACCTTCCTAAATACATCCGGCTTGCTAGTTCCAACTACATTTGACTTATCTGCGCTCTATCCAAATGATACAACTATCTTCTCTATACCCGAATCTACAAATACGGGGAGCATAATTGGTAGCGAAAGCTTACCAACCGCAATAAGCTCTGTTATAATGCTTGTGACTATTCCACAATACTCTGAAGAAGCTGGGCAGTGTGTTTCCCAATGAGCAATCAGAATATATTCATGAATGTTTAATTTCATCACTTCAAAATCTATTAATAAACAGAAGTAGAAATGATATAAGTTATAGGCATAAGTTATGACGTACAAGACTGTGAAAACTGTGGTGACTATAGGACCCGCATCTGAAAGCTACTCAACCATAAGAAAAATGGTAGCGGAGGGTGTCAGGATCTTCAGGTTAAATCTTTCTCATAGCGACTTGAGATGGCATAAAGACATTATAAGTAAGATAAGGAACATAGAGAGGACTACAAAAGAAAAGCTTGTTATAATACTCGATTTGCCGGGCCCAAAACTTAGGATAGGGAAGCTACCTGCGGATAAGCTTGAGATAAAGCAGGGAAAGGTATACACCCTCGGGATAAAAGGCGACATACCAATAAGCAGGGAGATCTTAAATGCACTATCTGTAAAGGAAAATATAAAACTCTCGGATGGAAAATTAGAGTTAAAGCCGATCAAGAAGAACAAAGAGTCTATAATCGCAAAAGCAACGAACTCTTATACTTTGCTTAGTGAGCAGAGCATAAACCAAAACGGATTGCGCTATCCAAGCGAATACCCCACTAAAAATGACGTCAAAGCTATAAGGTTCGGCTTGAAAAACAAGCTAAATACCTTCGCTTTATCATTCATTTCAAATGCGAAGGATGTGGAGAAAGTAAGAAAAATTGCAGGAAAAGACTCAGTACTAATATCAAAGATAGAGCGTAGGGAGGGGGTGGACAACTTCAAGGAGATAGTTGATGCATCTGATATAGTGATGATAGCAAGGGGCGATTTAGGCCTTAATATGGACATATCTAACGTCCCGAAGCTTCAGGAGAAATTTATAGTCGAGGCACATCAGTTGAGAAAGCCGGTTATAGTCGCAACACAGGTATTAGAATCGATGGTCAACAGCTCTATACCAACCAGGGCAGAGGCAGATGATGTATTCACTGCGGTTGAAGAGGGGACTGACGCATTGATGCTCTCGGAAGAAACGGCTATAGGTAACTATCCGGTGAGATCAGTGAAAACCCTGATACATCTTATAGACACCTTCAAAGGAGAGGTTATGAGGAAGAGTGATTACGCGATAAGATCGGAGGATGATGCGCTTGCCGAAGCTGCCGTGAAATTAGCAGACTCTACCGATATAAGAAACCTGATAATAATGACAATAGATGGCGCGAGCGCATTCAGGCTGTCCCGTTACTTCGACAGTGGCATACGGCTATTCGCCCTGACTCCAAGATTTGAGACCTTCAAGAAACTAACGTTCGGGAGGAGCATAGAACCGTTCTTATACAAAGACCTAAATAAGGGGATGGAGAGCGTAAAGGGCTACCTGAGGAAGAAATTCAAGACCAGAAAGAGTATACTTGTGTCCGGAGCGTTCGGAAAGGCAGGTTCAACGACAAAGATAGAGATACTGGATCTCTGATTTGTCCTATGAACAGGTA
This sequence comes from Candidatus Acidifodinimicrobium mancum, assembly GCA_015121965.1. Classification (GTDB taxonomy): domain Archaea; phylum Nanobdellota; class Nanobdellia; order Parvarchaeales; family Parvarchaeaceae; genus Acidifodinimicrobium; species Acidifodinimicrobium mancum. The sequence continues at coordinate 5,257 of JADFAP010000032.1, read as the reverse complement.
TAAATTGACCGGCATTAATAGAATCTTAACGGTTTAGTAAAGTATTTATTATGAAATAACATTTTTACTGTATAACTAATTTTTAAAGGATTCAAAAAGCTATGGGACATCAAATAACGAAGAAGAGCACACCTAGGAGGGGTAGTCTGCAGTACTATCCAATAAGGAAGAGCAAGAGACCGTTCCATACATTGAGGGCTCATGCAGACCTTGAAAAGGATGAATTGTCCACATTTGCAGGATATAAGGTCGGCATGCGACAGGCAGTTTACATAGATAACGACAAAAATTCTCCGACCTTCAAAACTGAACTATTATCTCCAGTTACAATCCTAGAGGTACCGCCGTTATTGGTGGTGGCAGCTAGATTATACAAAGACAATATGTCTATAGGTGAAGTTTGGGCTGAAGCAGACAAGAATGTGGGAAGAAGGGTAAAATTCAAGCCAAATAATGCCAACTTAGAGGAGCTTTTAAAGAAGGCTTCCGACGTAAAACTGTTAGTGTCAACTACGCCATGGAAGATAAACCTCAAGAAAACACCCGAGATATTTGAAATAGAATTGGGTGGAACACTAGAACAGAAAGCTGAGAGAGCTAAGTCGTTGCTCGGAAAGGAGATAAACGCGTCAGATTCGATAAAGGAAGGCACATTCGTAGACATCGGGGGAGTGACGAAGGGAAAAGGATTTACCGGTTCAGTGAAGCGCTTTGGAGTAAAGATATACCCAGTGCACGCAAGTAAGTCCAGAAGGAAAGCTGGTAACCTGGGCGCTGAAAGTATGGCTAAGGTTCAATTCACCGTACCACAGCATGGTAGGTTGGGTTTCAATTCTAGAACAGAATTTAATAAGCTGGTATTGAAGATTTTGAATGATCCGGCAGAGGCAAATATACCACAAGGATATTACAGATACGGCAACTTAAGTGCACCTGCCATAGTGCTGAAGGGCTCTGTCCCAGGCAGCACAAATAGGCTTTTGATACTTCGGAAGGCAATAAGACCGAATAAAAAGCTGGGACCAACTAAGGTGACTTTGATATGAAAAAGGCGATTGTACTATCTTTAAGCGGGCAGAAGGCTAGTGAGATAGAGCTACCTGATGTATTTGAGTATAGAGTTGACAAGGAGCTGATAAAAAAGGCGTTTCTAGCTGAACAATCTGCAAAATTTCAACTGAAATATACAGACCCACTGGCAGGTAAGAGAAAATCATCCACGCTCTCTAAGACTAGGAGAACTTATAAGACAGTTTATGGACATGGATTAACGAGGACTCCAAAGAAAGTGACGTGGCATGTTGGTACGCAGTTTGTATATATAGGCGCAACTGCGCCTAATGCAGTCGGAGGAAGAGAAGCGCACCCTCCACAGCAAAACAAAACACTGGAAAAGAAAATAAACAAAAAGGAGAAAATAGCCGCTATAAAGAGTGCCATATCCGCCTCAGCCAACGCAGACATCGTAAAATCCTTCCACCAGATTAAGAATTTCGAGCTCCCTCTAATTGTAGAAGATAAGATAAATGATATAACAAAGACGAAGGAGTTGTATAAGGTTCTATCTTCCTTGGGCTTGGACGCTGAAACAGAGCGGGCAAAAAGAAAGAATATAAGGGCTGGAAAAGGTAAGATGCGGGGGAGAAAATACAAGAGAAAGTTAGGCATGACTATAATAACAACTGAACCTACTAAATTAAGGAAGTCCGCAGCAAATCTAAATATTAATGTAGTGGATATTAAAAACCTAAACATAGAAGACGTATCGCATGCGGGGAAGCCGGGCCGCCTTATAGTGTGGTCACAAGGCGCTGTGTCTTCGCTTAAGCTCTGAATATGGAAAAGAGAATCAAGAATATATTAAGTTTGAGGGGGGGAGAGAAAGCTATGAGATTGATGCAGCAGGAGAACAAGCTGTCTTTCATAGTCAAAAAAGGCACAAATAAGATAGAACTTAAAAAAGAGATTGAAGCTGTATTCTCCGTCAAGATAGAATCTATAAACGTTATAAACAGGATGGATGGTGCTAAAGTCGCGATTGTGAAGTTGAACAAGGAAAATAACGCCATGGATCTAGCTACGCAGCTTGGCTTAATCTAAATTGTAATCCTCCAGAATTGTCTTGATTTTTGTTATATCCTTCTTTCTTTCTCTCTTTAACCGCCTAACCTTTGCTAGATGCTTCATGAGAAGTTTTGCCATATCAAATCGCCTTCCAGTCTACTTCATAGAACGTCGCTGAGTTCTCATCGTCCACGACGGCTATTAGCAACTTTTTCTTCACGCTGTGAACTACCCTATTCAGGGCAGAGAAATCCTTAAACTTAATACTTTCGCCCTGATCGTATACTTTGAGTATCCATTCTGCGTGTTCCTTGCCTGGTTTTTCACCTTTATTATAAACCCTGAAATCTCCACCGTACTTTAATGCGGTTTTCAAAATATATCCCTCATTTCGCATAAGCTTAAAGACTATGAATCTCTTTGCGAAGCCCTTCTCCTTCTTCTCGAATTCGTTTAATATCCTTTTGTTTGTCATTCTCTTTCCGGTGCTGTCAAAAATCTCTAGATTCCTCTTTTCCTTCAAGTATAACGCCTCCTCTAGCGACAGGTAAAGCTTACCGCCATCAAAAACTCCAAATGAGCCCTTGTTGTAGACTGAGGAAGCCAAAGGTTGATCAGCTATTACAACTCTACTACCAACTAAAAGTGCTTTGTCCATAATTCAAACCAATAGTATGTTTAGTTTATAGACTCATTTATATCTTTCTCTAACTGAGCTTTTGGCCTGAATCCAACGATTGCATTCAAAGGTTTGCCCTGCTTGAAAACTATCAAGGTTGGTATACCCTCTATACCGTATTCGCTTGCGATGTTCGGGTTCTCATCAACATTTAGTCTGAAGAACTTCAGTTTGCCGGACATCTCCTTCTCAACTTCTGCCAACACCGGCTCTAGCATCTTGCAAGGCATGCACCACTCGGCCCAAAAATCGACCAACGCCAAATCAGTATCTTTTAAAGTCTGATGGAAAGTACTTTCATCCAAATTTTCTGCCATCTTTATTTTGATTTAGTCAACGTATTTAAGCTTTACTGTGTGGCAGCTGATGCTGCGTCTATGAAAGACAAAAATAGAGGAGCCGGCTTGTTTGGCCTGGATTTAAGTTCCGGATGCGCTTGGGTGCCGATACCGTAGCTGCCCTTCCATTCTATAATTTCAACTAATTTTCCATCCAGCGTGGTGGCCGAGATCATCAATCCGCCGTCCTCTAGTAATTTCTTGTACTTGTTATTCAATTCGTACCGATGTCTATGTCGTTCAGATATAATTTCTTTGCCGTAAGCCTTGTATGCGATAGAATCTTTCTTGAGTATCTTCGCCTTCCAAGCCCCTAGTCTCATGGTCCCACCCTTATTCTTCACGCTCACTTGAGTTGACATCAAATCGATGATTTTATGCTTGGTCTTCTGATCGAATTCGGAAGAATTAGCGTCACGTATGCCGCATACGTTCCTAGCAAATTCCACAGCCATGAGCTGCATGCCGAGGCAAAGTCCAAGCAATGGAATTTTATTCTCCCTCGCGTATTTTATAGCCATAATTTTCCCTTCTATTCCCCTCGAACCAAAACCACCAGGTATGATAACTCCGTCAGAGCCAATAAGCTTGCCTGCTACATCTTTTTCGCTTGTAAGCTCGGTAGCCTCCACCCAGTTTATCTCTGGATTCACATGCAACGCATGAGAAGCATGGTGTACGGCTTCTTTCACACTTACGTAGGAATCTTTCAAGTCTATGTATTTCCCGACTATGCTTATTCTTACGCTCTTTCCTGAACTTGCGGTATTACCATCCGCTATGCTCATCCAGTCCTGCAACTTCTTTTTATCCAGCTTATGCCCTTTAAATCCCAGATCAGCCAGCAATATCTTGTCCACATTCTGCTTTAGCAGATTAATAGGAAATTCATATATATTGTTCAAATCTTCATCGCTTATTATCCTATTCTCATCCAAGCTCGCGAAGAAGGCTAATTTCTTCTTAATCTTTGCTAATAATGAGTTTTGAGCCCTGCAGACAAGCAGGTCTGGCTTTATGCCAGCCTGCATCAACAGCCTGATGCCTATCTGCGATGGCTTTGTTTTCTGCTCCCCGACGCTGCTTATGACAGGTACATAGGTTAAATTCACGAACTCGACTTTCCTCTTCAAAGAAAGTTGCCTCATTGCCTCTATGAAGTATCCATTTTCAAGGTCCCCTACTGTGCCACCAACCTCTATTACAACTACATCCGCCTTTTTCTCCTCAGCAAACTTTTCTATATACTTTATTATCTCCTCTGTAAGATGCGGGGTCATTTGGACGTCTTCTCCTAAAAAGTCACCTCTTCTCTCCTTCTCGATTATGCTGCTCATTATTTTTCCACCGGTGATAGACGAGCCTTTATCCAAATCCTTGTCCAAGAATCTCTCGTATGTGCCGAAGTCCATGTCCACTTCCCCACCGTCATCCAGGACAAACACCTCTCCATGCCTGTAGGGGTTCATCGTGCCGCAATCAAAATTCAAGTATCCATCGAATTTTATCGGCAGAACTTTCAAGTCGTACATATCCAGAATTTTCATTATGGAAGAAACAAGAATGCCTTTGCCAAGACCACTCATTAAAGAACCAGTCACAACTATGAACTTAGCCTGCATCTTTAATGAAATCCGTACGTATTTTAATACTTTATTCGCTCTGATTTTTGGTGTTATCTTCAGGTACCTGCTGCTCTTGACCGCTCGAACTACCAGACGGCTGCGCTGATTGCTGGTTATTGACTGGAACTTCTATATCTGTGGGCTTAGAAAGTCTTCTCTTCACGCGCCAATTCGTAAACATTCCTGAAAACAATACAAAGAACAACATCACAAAGAAGAAAACCGAGAGGTTGGTGTATTCCCAAAATATGGTCTGGGGATTGCCAATCGCTAAAAATATGCTTATGCTGTAGCCTATAGCCAATGATAAGGCAGCCAGCAGAAGGAAAACGAAGGCCAAGGTGAACCTTTTTGCATCCAAAAACATCCTAGTTGCTTGCGCGAGCATGTTCTTATCTCTGTAACCTCTAAGCAACAGGAAAATCGCTACAAATGTAACTATATTAAATATGAAGGTCAAAACACCGTATAGAAGATCGAAATTCATAGGAACCTCTTGAATTTTTTGTACCACCTATACCCTACATATGCGACAAAGATTGCTGTTATTA